>DASRRF010000648.1:0-6546 GCA_035695905.1 Micromonosporaceae bacterium
GACGTGGCCGTCGACGGCACCGGCCCGCGGTTCGCTCGCGTGGTGCAGCACCGGCAGCATGACCTGGATCTGCTCGTCGAGGTTGCGGCGCGGGCCGGTCTGCTGATCGTGCTGGACGGCAAGACGCTCCGGGTGGTCGGCCTCGACGGCTTCGGCCGGCCCGTGGAGCTCCACTATGGACAGTCGCTGTACGAGGCGACCGCCGAGGCGAACGTCGACCGGGTGGCGCGTACGGTTACCGCGTACGGTTGGCACCACCAGCGCGCCGAGGGCATCGAGGCAACGGCGAACCGGCCGCGCACCGGTCCGGATGTGCCGCTGCGGGTTGACCCGAGTCAGGGGTATGCACTGTCCCTTGTGGACCAATCGGCTGAGGATGAGGACGACCTCGCCGGGATCGCGCAGAGCACCCTGGACGCCAGCGCCGCCCGTACGGTCACGCTGCGCGGCGTGGCCGCCGGGGACGCCCGGCTCCGGGCCGGCACCCGGATCCGGGTGACCGGCCTGGCCGACGAAATCGACGGTGGGTACGTGGTCTGCTCGGCCGTACACACGGTCGACGCGAACGGGTACCAGACCGAGTTCTCCACCGAGCCGCCGCCGGCACCCAAGCACCACTTAGGCGCGTCGGTGACACTGGGCCGGGTCACCGCGGTGGACGATCCCGACGGTCTCGGCCGGGTACGGGTTTGTCTGCCGGCGCTCGGCGACCTCGATGTCGGCTGGCTCGGCGTGCTGTGCCCGGGCGCCGGGCGGGGCCGAGGGCTGGTCGCGCTGCCCGACGTCGACGACACGGTCGCGGTGGCCCTGCCGCACGCCGCTCCCGAGCAGGGTGTCGTACTCGGTGCGCTCTTCGGCACCATCGTGCCACCGGATCCTGGAGTGTCCGGCAGTTCGGTGGCCCGCTGGTCGCTGCGTACCGATGACGGTCAGTCCATTGTGGTCGACGACGAAGCGCATTCGGTACGGGTGGAGGACAAGGCCGGCAGCTTCGTCGAGCTCGCGCCGGGCACCGTGCGCCTGCACGCGGAGGAGGACCTCGTCATCGAAGCGCCCGGTGGCGCGATCACCGTCCGGGCACGCTCGGTCGACTTCGAACAAGCGGTCGTGTGAAAGGGGGCAGGCGATGGAGTGGATCACGGACGACTCGGTCATCCGGTGTGGACACGACGGGCGGGTCGACAACGTACCGCGCCAGCGCTGGGTCCGCGTCGCCGGTGCGCCGGTGCTGGTTGACGACGACCCGGAGCGCAGGAGTATCGCGGCCTGTCCCAACTACGGGCCCACGATGAAGCCCTGCACGACGACGCTACGGGTCAGCCAGGGCTACAGCTCATGGTTGCGTGTCGACGGGCACCGGGTCGTACTGTCCAACCTGGACGGCCTGACCGACGGGACGGTGCCTGGCACCGTCCACTACACCGTGCGGGATCCCATGCAACGACTCGTCCGGGCCGACAAATGACCACGCCACAGCAGGCATTCCGCTTCCTGGGCGCCGGTTTCGAGGGCGTCGGGGCCGGGCTCGCGGCGAGCGCCACCGGCGCGGTCGCGATGGTCGGCGGCGACGACTCGATCCGGCAAGCCATCGTTCTCCTGCTCTGCACGATGCCGGGCGAGCGGCTGATGCGCCCGGAGTACGGGTCGTACCTGCATCGCCTCGTCTTCGCGCCCAACGACCAGACCACGGCCGGCCTGGCTATCCACTATGTACGGTCCGCGCTGACCCGTTGGGAGCCGCGAGTCGAGATCGTGGCGCTGGACGCCGAGGCGGATCCTGACGTACCCGAGCGGTTACACATCTCGCTGCAATACCGGGTACGCGCGACGCTGGCCACCGAACAACTGGAGTTCTCGATCGCGACCGGAGGCGCGCCGTGACGATGCCGGTACCCAACCTGGACGACCGTACGTTTGTCGACCTCGTCCAGGAGGCCCGGGCACGGGCGGCCCGCTCGTGTCCGGAGTGGACAGACATGTCGGTGCACGACCCTGGAGTCGTGCTCCTTGAGGCGTTCGCCTACCTGACCGAGGTGATGTTGTACCGGCTGAACCGCCTGCCGGAGAAGGCGTACGCCGAGTTCCTCAACCTGCTCGGGGTGGTCCGGCACCCGCCCGCCGCGGCGTGGGTGCAGCTCACCTTCACCCGTACCCCGGGTGGTGTGGACGCGCCGATCGCGATCCCGGCCGGCACGCGCGTCGCGGCAGCCCGTGGCGCGGATCCGCAGCCGATCGTCGTCGTGGTCACCTCATCGGCCGTGCTGCCCGCCGGCCAGAACGAGGTGACCGTTCCGGCATACCACTGCGAGGTTGTCGCGGGCGAGCTGCTCGGGGTCGGTACCGGCGGACCGGGCCAGGTGGTACGCGCATCGCGCGCGCCGCTGGTGACCACGACGGAGTCCTTCGATGTGCTGCTGGGCATCGAGACCACGCCGGACCAGTTGCCCGAGGGCGCGCCGGCCCGGGAGTACGAAGGACGGACGTACGAGATCTGGCGGCCGGTAACGACGTTCGCCGGCGCGATCCGTACCGACAAGGTGTACCTGCTCGACCGTGCCTCGGGAACGGTGACCTTCGCGCCGGCGCTGGATCTGCGGGCGGACTCCGGCGACGCGCCGACGGTGCTCGCCGCGGTGCCCCCGGCCGGCCGCGAGATCCGGCTGTGGTACCGCACCGGCGGTGGACCCGGTGGCAACGTGTCGGCGCACACGCTCGCCACCCTGCGCGACCCGGTGCCCGGGGCAACCGTGACCAACCCGGCGCCGGCCCGCGGCGGCCGGGCGCTGGAGTCGATTGAGGCGGCGGTCGCCCGCGGCCCGTACGAGTTCTACTCGCAGCGCCGGGCGATCACCGCGCGCGACTTCGAACTGCTTGCCACGGCGGGTTCCGCGGCGATCGCCCGGGCGCGGGCGTTCACCCGGGCAACCATGTGGACGTTCGCCCGGCCCGGCGAGGTCGAGGTCGTCCTCGTGCCGCACCTGGGCGACGAGGTCCGGCCCGGATGGCGGTTGCCGGTACCGGCGATGGTCGAGCATCAGCTCGACGCGGTACTGCTCGGCACCCAACGCGACCTGGATGGCCGGCGCGCGCTGGGCACCAGCGTGGTGACGACATGGGCGCGGTACAAGGCGGTTGCGGTCCGCGGCCGGGTCGTCGTCCGGGCGCAGGAGGATCCCGACGCGGTCCGCGAGCGGATCCACGACCGGCTGTACCAGTCGATCAGCCCGCTGCCGACCCCGGCCAGCGCATCCGGCTGGACATTCGGCCAACCGCTGCGAGCGTCCAATGTGTACCGGCTGCTGGAGCAGGCCGAGCCGGGCGTGCGCTACGTCGATGACGTGCGGTTCGTCGTGCAGGAGGCTCCGGACGCGGGGGTACGGGCGGTCGCCGCGGACAGGTTCCAGCCGGATACCTGGTACGCCGGCTGCGGGTCGATGCTGTTCCGCTCCACAAATGGTGGCCGGGGCTGGGAGCTGATCGGGAACTTCCCGGACGAGACCGTGCGCCGCGTCGTACCCGCACCGGCCGCCGACCGGCCCGGCATCTCCCCCCGGCCCGGCGCGGTCGCGCTGGTGACCCGTACCGCCGAAGGGGGATCGTGTGTCTACCTGTCGACGAGCCTCGGCGAGAGCTGGACGAAGCTGGCCGTACTCGAGCCCGCGGTCGCCGATCTGACCTGGATCGACCGGGAGCAGTCGGCGTCATTGTTGATGGCCACCGATGCCGGGCTGTACGAGCTGTCGCTGCTGCCGGACTCCGTACCCCTGCAGGTTCTTGTCGACCAGGCCGACGCGGACCGCGGCTTCTACGCGGTTCGCGCGTTCGTGTCCGAGCGTGGCGTCGCCGGAGTGGCCGTCGCAGCCCAGGCACAGTACGGCGTCTACCTCTCGGTCACCGGCGGCCGGCCCGGGTCGTTCGCCAACATTGGACTGTCCCGAGTGGACACCAGAACGCTGGCCGTGCAGTACGACGGGCCGGCCACGGTGCTGTGGGTGGGTGCGGGGGAGTCCGACCCGGCCCGGGCCGGCCAGGGATGCTTCCGCGCCCGGCTGTTCGAGGCGAGCGTGAAGTGGCAGGCGCTCTCGGGCGGGTGGAGTGGCGGCTCGTGTTGGGACTTCGCGTTTGCCGGCTCGACCGCGCTGGCGGCCACCCAGAGCGCGGGCGTGCTGCGGCTGGACGCCGCGGCGGAGAACCCGGCGTGGCAGGTGGCTGACGTGAACTGCGGCCTGCCGCTGCGTGACCGTACCCGGTTCGAGCCGACCGAGTCGCTGGCCGCCGACGCCACCGGGAACCAGGTGATTGTCGGTGGTACGCGCGGCATCTACCGCAGCGCGGACCAGGTCCGCTGGGCGGCCGCCGCCAACCGGGAGACCCGCGAGATGGTCACCATCCCGGACACCTGGTTGCTGTGCTCGGGCGACCATGACATCGAGGTGGTGCGCGACGATGCGACGCCAAACCATTGAGCGGCTGCTGCCCGCGATGTACCAGCGGGCCGTCACGCCGAACAGCGTCCTGGCCGCGCTGCTCGACGTGATGGAGACCATGCACGCACCGAGCGAGGCGACGCTGGCGTCCATTGAGGACATCGTTGCGCCGTACCGGACAGCGGAGGCGCTGGTCCCGTACCTCATCGGCTGGGTGGCCCTGGACCACATCGCCGCCGGGCAGGGGCTACCGATCGGCAGGCTGCGCAACCTCGTTGCGCGTAGCGCCGAGCTGGCCGCATGGCGCGGTACGGCCCGCGGACTGTGCGCGGTACTGGAGACGGTGACCGGCGTCGCCGGCTTCACCGTCTCGGAGCCCGAGGATCGCCCGTTCCACCTTGTCGTCCGGGTACCGCCGGACGCCGTCCACCAGATCGACCTGATCCGCCGGGTGGTCGAGGCCGAGAAGCCGGCCGCCACCACATGCGCGGTGACCCCAGCCGCAGGAGAGGAGTAGCACGACATGGCAACCAAGTGGGTGATCACCACGGCGACCGAGCGGATCACGCTGGACGACGCGATGCACGGCGAGACCACGTTTACGGTGACCAATCCGGGTCGCGGCCCGGACCGGGCGGTGTTCGAGGTGGTACCCGGCGAGGGCGCGGACAGCGCGTGGTTCAGCGTCGACGAGCCGCAGCGCCGGGTGCCGGGCAGTGGTTCGGTGTCGTACGTCATGAAGGTGGCTCTGCCGCCCGGTGCGAAGCCGGGTTCGTACACCGTGCAGGGGCGGGTGTACTCGGCCGACTCGGCTCCCGAGGAGAGTTCGGTCCTCAGTGGACGGTTGGCGGTCGAGGTGGTCGGTGCGGCCGCGCCGGTACCCAAGCGCCGGCCGTGGTGGCTGCTCGCGGTCGCGGCGCTGGTCGTCATCGTGCTCGCCGTGGTCGGCTGGCTGGTGTTCCGCAAGGAGGGTCCGGCGCCCACGGTCGCACCGGGACAGGTGAGCGTGCCGGACCTGAGCCGCCAATCGCTGGGCCAGGCGACCACGAACCTCGACGTGTTCGGGCTCAAGGTGGGTACGGTGCTGCATCAGCAGAACCCGGCCGCCGGCGACGCGGTGCTGTTCCAGTCGGTCGCCCCCGGCGCGAAGGTGGCCAAGGGTACGCCGGTCGACCTCGTGGTGAGCGTCAACATGTCGGCACCGGCGTTGACCGCGCCCGGCAATGGCGCTGCCGTGCCGAGGGCGGCGTTCACCCGCACCCTCAGCCCGCTGCCCACGAGAGCCGGACCGAGCGCAGCGCTAGCCAGCCCGAGCGCAGCGCTAGCCAGCCCGAGCGCGCCGCTCGGCGTGCTTCGCTGGACCCAGAAGGAACCGTACGTCAAGCGCTGGATGGTGACCGTGCAATACGAGACATGCACTCTCATTGTCGTTCCGTTCTTCCCGGCTCAAAACCTGTGCGGGTTCGTTGGCCCGATCTCCACGGTGGTAACCACCACGTCCGCCACGCCGTTGCTGGGGTTCACGCCGCAGCCGGGCGCCAACGTCCCGTTCAACACCGGCAACGTCCAGTGGCAGGTCGTCGCGCTTGACGACTTCGGCAACGCGGGTACGCCCAGCCCGTGGTTGAGCTTCACGGCGCGATGAGATGACCAGGCGGCAGAAGGTCGTCGTTGTCGCCGTACTCGTTGCGATGGTCTTGCTCTTCGCCGGTGCGCTCGGCAACGGTGGCGGTTCCGGTGAGGGCGACGCGGGCGGCGGGCACGGTGGGTTCATCGAGTGGCTCGGCGGGGTGGCGGGCAAACCGCCACCCGTCGAGCGGGCCGACCTGAAGTCCGGTTGCCTCGCCGGTGACACGCTGACCGTCAAAGGTGTCTGCACGCTCACCGTGGCCCGCAGCGGCAAGGACGTGCGCCAGCTGGTCCTGCATGTGCAACAGGCGGTCTCGCTGGATTCCCGGGCGCCGAAGGGCGACAAGACCGCCACGGCCGACGTCAAGGCCGGCGACGACATCAAAATCACCGTGGACGGCGACGGCGGCGACATCACGCTCCACTGTGGAGATCCGGCCGGCACCTGCGTCGTCACGCTCAAGTAGGGGGTACCGATGGAGCGGCTGCG
>DASRRF010000649.1:0-3764 GCA_035695905.1 Micromonosporaceae bacterium
CGGCGTAGTGACCGGCGCCTGGGGCTCGTACGGCGGCTGCGGCGACGGGCTCTACACCGTGATCGACCCGAGCAACCAGAACAACGTCTACGCCTGCTCGCAGTTCGGGTTCTGCTCGCGCTCGGTGAACGCCGGCAACAACAGCACCGGCTTCATCAACGCGACCACGTCCGCCCGGCGCAACTGGCAGACGCCGGTCGTCCTCGACCCCACCACACCGTCCACTGTGTACTACGGTGGTAACATCCTCAACCGGTCAACCAACATGGCGGTGAACTTCACCGCGATCAGCCCGAGCCTGAGCAACCCCGACTCCGGCACCGACCCGGCGTACCCGTTCGGGACGCTGACCACCGTTGCCGCCGCCACGACCAACCCGAATGTCCTGTACGCCGGTACCGACGACGGTTTCCTGTGGGGCAGCAAGGATCTCGGCGCGACCTGGACCAGGTTCACCGATCCCGCACTGCCCAACCGGTGGGTCACCCGGGTGGCGGTCGATCCGACCGACGCCAACGTGGCTTACGTGACGTACTCGGGCCTGCGCAACGCGGACAACAACGCGCACGTGCTCCGTACGATCGATGGCGGCGCGCACTGGACGGACATCAGCGGCAACCTGCCGTTCGCGCCGACCCAGGACGTGGTCATCGACCCGCTCAACCCGAACCGCGTCTTCGTCGCGAGTGACCTGGGTGTCTTCACGGCGAACGTGGCCAAGGCGAACGGCCAGAACCCGGCGGTCACGTGGTACCGGCTGGGCCGCGGGCTGCCCCGGGCGCCCGTCGACGATCTGGACTACCAGGCCAGCACGAACACGCTCTACGCCGCGACGTACGGTCGCAGCATCTGGAGCATCCAGCTCGACCGCGACGACCAGTGATCCTCGCTCCACAGTGGACAGCCATGCTGTCCACTGTGGAGCCTCAGGGTAGCGCCTGCGCAAGGAAGCGGTCGATCGCCGCCTGTACCCGGCCGCCCTCCGGGTCGCTCAGCAACGCCAGGGCGTGGGCGCTACCGGGCACCAGCAGGACGGTCTCCGCGCCGGCATGCGCGGCCGCGATGGCGGCGCTGGTGCCGGACGGGAACACCGCGTCGTCCACGCTGCTGACCAGCAGGATCGGGCCGCGGTACGCGCTCAGCGAGGCGACGGTCGGGAACCCCTCGACGGCCGATGGTCCGCCGCTGACCGAGAACACGCCCACCACCTGCGGTCCGAGGGTCGGGGCGATGCCCAGGCCGACCAGCGCACCGCGGGAGAACCCGCCCAGCACGACCTTCGCGGCACCGTCGGCGAGCAACGCCTGGGCGGCCGTGGCCATGGCTTCGGCGTACGGCTGGGTCCAGTCGAAGACCGCCACGTGGTAGCCCTTGCCGGCGAGCACCCGGCCGTACGGGAGCAGCTGGCAGATGTCACCGTTGGCCTGAGCGCCGACCACCACTCCGCGCGGTCCGGTGCCCAGCAGGAGTACCGGTGTCAGGCCGGTGGAACCCGTCGCGTGCAGGTACCGCCCATCGCCCGGCTCGGCACAGGAGGGGCGGACGATGGGTTGCCCGGCGGCGTCGATCGGTGCCGGTGAACTGGGTGCCGTCGTGCCTACCGAGCTGATCGGGCTGGCCGGATGGGAACAGCCCGCTCCGGCGAGCACGACAACCGCGCAGAGTAGGGCTGACCAGGTCCTCATGGGCAGCACGCTAGGCCGGCACCGCCGTACCGGTCTTGGAGAAATCTGACCCAACGAGCAGCTCCACCGGCGACGAGCCGCCCAGCGCCCGGAACTCGCGGTTGAGGTGTGAGATGCCGGGATGGCAGCTCGCGCCGGCGTACCGGTGCGGCGAAGCTCTTGCGGAAGCCGATGCAGCGCACCCGATGCCCGCCCGGCAGGCGCAGCCAGCCTTCCATCAGCCGAGCAGATCGCCGACGGCCGCGATCCCGGCGGCGATCGCGCGCTCGTTGAGGTTGCCGAAGCCGAGGACGAGCTGCGCGGGCCTGCTCACCCCGGAGGAGCGGTGGGCGCTCATGCCGTACAGGCCGATCGCGCGTTGCTGGGCGGCGGCGACCACCGCCTGCTCGTCGTGGCCGTCCGGCAGGTGCGCGACGGCATGGAACCCGGCGGCCAGCCCGGTCAGCGCGATGCCGGGTGCATGCCGCCGCAGGGCGTCCACCAGCGCCTCGCGGCGCCGGGCGTACTCGGCGCGCATCCGGCGCAGGTGCCGGTCGTACCGGCCGGACTCGATCAGCGCGGCGAGCGTGAGCTGGTCCAGGCCGGGGGATCCTAGGTCGTTGAGCCTCTTCTCGTCGGCGATGTCGGCGGCCAGGGACGAAGGACAGAGAATCCACCCCAGGCGTACGGCCGGTGCCAGCGACTTGCTGACCGTGCCGAGCGCGGCGACCCGGTCCGGCGCCAGACCCTGCAGCGCGCCGACCGGCTCGCGGTCGTAGCGGAACTCGGCGTCGTAGTCGTCCTCGATGATGACCGCCTGCGCCTTGTCGGCCCAGGCCACCAACGCCTGCCGCCGTTCCGGGGCGAGCACCACGCCGGTCGGCCACTGGTGCGCCGGGGTGAGCACCACCGCGCGGGCGCCGGTGGCGGCGAGCGCATCGACGTCGATGCCACGGTCGTCGACCGGCACCGGAACCGCTTCGAGTCCGGCCCAGGAAGCCGCGTTCGTACTGTCGTAGCCCGGGTCCTCGAAGCCGACCCGCCGTACGCCGTGCCGGGCGAGTACCCGCAGCACCAGGTTCAGCCCCTGGGCGAAGCCGGTGCAGACCACGATCCGATCGGGATCCGCCGCGGCACCCCGTACCCGGCGCAGGTAGCTGGCGAGTACGCCGCGAAGCGCGGTACTGCCGCGCGGGTCGCCGTACCCGAAGATGGCTGTCGGCGCGGTACGGCACGTCTCGCGGGTCGCCCACATCCAGTCGTCACGCGGGAAGCTCGCCAGATCGGGTACGCCCGACCGGAAGTCGACGGTCAGCCGGACCGGAGCCGGTGCCGGTGCCGGCCGGTTCGCCGGTACCTGTCCGGCGGTGGCCACCCGGGTCGCCGAACCCACCCGGGAGCTCAGGTACCCCTCGGCCTGGAGCTGGCCGTAACACTCCTGCACCAGCCCGCGGGATACGCCGAGGTCGCGGGCCAGTTCGCGGGAGGACGGCAGGCGCTCACCCACCTGCAGCCGGCCGGACCTGATCGCGTCCCGCAGGTGGCCCTCCAGCTGCGCCCGCAGCGGCTCAGCGTGGTCCCGATCCAGCGGCAGCAGCAGCGCGGGGCTCAAACCGGCCCACTCGATCGTCATGGAATTGGAGCATAGCGGAGGGCCGCTCACGATCTAGGGTTCAGTGTATGACCCCGACCAAGCCCCGCATCCTGACCCGCCCGCTGGTGCTCTTCCTGATCGCCAGCTTCGGTACGGCGGCCAGCTTCTACCTGCTGCTCTCGGTCGTCCCGCTGTACGCGACAACCGTCGGCGCCGGCGGGATCGGGGCAGGGATGGCCACGGCGGCGCTCATGCTGGCTACGGTCGCGGCCGAGCTGGTCACCCCGCGGCTGGTCGGCAGGTTCGGGTACCGGCCGGTGTTCGCGGTCGGGCTGCTGTTGCTGGGCGCTCCGGCGCTGGCCCTGCCGGCGGCCGGAAACCTCACCGCGATCCTGGTCGTCTGCCTGGTACGCGGGCTGGGCTTCGCCATCACGGTGGTGGTGGGAAGCGCGCTGGTGGCCACCCTGGTCCCGGACGAGCGCCGCGGCGAGGGGCTGGGCCTCTAC
>DASRRF010000650.1:0-13536 GCA_035695905.1 Micromonosporaceae bacterium
GCGACCGGGTGGCCCAGCCCCGCCAGTTCCTCGGCTTCGGAGACCACGAGCCGTATACGCCGGACCAGGCTCGCATGCTCGGCTACCTGATCGGCGACGGTTACGTGGGTGGCAAGACACCCATTCACTTCACCAACACCGTGTCGTCGTTGCGTGATGACGCGTCGCGGATCGCTGCAACTCTTGGCTGCGCAACGCGTCCACTCGCCAAGGAGTACGACATCGCGTTCTCTCATCGAACCGGCGAGAGCAACGGTCTTCTGGCGCTGTGTCGTCGAGCTGGGATCTACGGGAAGCTTGCGTGGGAGAAGACCATTCCGGTGGAGTTTCTCCAACCGGAGGTCTCACGTGACGTCGTCGGCAACCTGCTGTTTGGGCTGTTCGAGACGGACGGCTGGACGAGCAAGGAACAGACCGGCGCGATTCGGGTCGGCTTCGCGACAACGTCTGAGCAGCTCGCGTATCAGATTCATTGGCTGCTGCTTCGATATGGGATCGCTTCTTCGATTCGGCTGAATGCGCAGCCTGGCCAGCTTGGCGGCCTTATCGGTCGACGCATCGTGGGTAGGCGGCCTGGCTATCAAGTGCGAATCGCCGGCAGTGACAACGTGGAGGCGTTCGCCGAAGCGATCCCGTTGTGGGGTCCGCGCGGTCAGGCGCTGCGGCAGGCGTTGGACACCCAGACCGGGCGGCGCCGCGGCTCGCAGGCCGTCTACCTGTCCCAGGAAATCACCCAGTCGGTGCTCACCCATCTCGCCGGCCGCGGTATCAGTCCCGGCTTCGCGGCACAGGCCATCGGCCCGACCGCTGGCGACCCGCGTGGTGGCATGAAGCAGGTGCTCGGCCTGCACCAGCTCCGGCGGGACCGGCTGCAGCTGCTCGCCGACGCGCTCGACGACTCGTTCCTGCACGAGTTGCTCGCCGAGCAGGTGCGCTATGCGGCGGTCAAGGAGATCCTGCCCGCGCGGCGGGCCCGGACGTTCGACGTTGAGGTTGACGAGATGCACACGTTCGTCGCCAACTCCATGATCGTCCACAACTGCGCCTCGCCTTTCAAACAAGCCGAATTCGACATAATGTATGGCAAGGGCATTTCCCGCGAAGGCTCCCTGATCGACGTCGGCGTGGAGCAGAGCATCATCCGCAAGTCCGGCGCGTGGTACACGTACGACGGCGACCAGCTCGGGCAGGGCAAGGAGAACGCCCGCAACTTCCTCAAGGAGAACCCGGACGTGGCCTCCGAGATCGAGAAGAAGATCCTGGAGAAGCTCGGCGTCGGGGTGAACGCGGGCGCCGACGCGGCGGGTGGCCCGCAGTTGCCACCGGTCGACTTCTGATCCTGCCGTTCTGGTCTGGACGGCAAGAGCTATGGCCGGACGACGGCGTGGCGCACGCTCGGGGCGGGGCTGGGATGCCCTCCCGCCCCGAGCGGCGGCACCGAAGAAGCAGCGCACGAGCGCCGAGCAGCCAGCACCACCGCCACGGGATCCCGGCGAAGTGGCCCGCGATACCTGCCTGCAGCTGCTCGCCGTACGGCCACGAACGCGGGCGGAGCTGGCGACCGCGCTCCGCCGGCGGGGCATCGCCGAGGAGGTAGCCGCCGACGTACTCGACCGGTACGACGAAGTCGGGCTCATCGACGACGCGGCGTTCGCCCGGGCCTGGGTGTCCAGCCGGCACCACGGCAAGGGGCTCGCTCGCCGGGCACTCGCCGGCGAGCTGCGCCGCCGCGGGGTGGACGCCGAAACCGTCGAGCAGGCGGTGCAGGAGGAGCTGGACGGGGAGACCGAGGCGCAGACCGCGCGGGTACTCGTGGACCGCAAGTTGCGGGCAACATCGAGCGGCGACCCGGAGGCTCTGCTGCGCAAGCTGGTCGGCATGCTGGCCCGCAAGGGCTATCCACCCGGGCTGGCGTTCCGGGTGGTCAAGGATGCGCTGGCGGCCGACGAACGCACCGCCGAGCTAGCAGATCAGGTCGACGCCGACGCGCTGGCCGAGGCGAGCATCGAGCCGGATCCGGGCGAGCGGTAGGGATCGCAGTGCTGAAGGCGTGCCTGAACGGTGGGGTGACCCGGGCGCAGCGCGCCGCGGTACCGATCACCCCGGCCGAGCTGGCCGCCGACGCGGTACGGTGTGCCGCCGCGGGTGCCGGTGCGGTGCATGTGCACCCGCGGGACCGGACCGGCGTGGAGAGCCTGGCCGCCCACGACATCGGCGCGGCCGTTGAGGCGATCCGTACGGCGGCGACCGGCCTGCCGATCGGCGTGAGCACTGGCGCCTGGATCGCGCCGGATCCGACCGCCCGGATCCGGGCCATCCAGGCGTGGACGGTGCTGCCGGACTTCGCCTCGGTCAACGTGCACGAGGAGGGTGCTGTCGAGGTCGGGCAGGCGCTGCACCGGCTCGGCGTCGGTGTTGAGGCCGGCGTGTGGACGGTCGATGCGATGGCGGCGTACGCCCGCTGGAGCGTGCCGTGCGTACGTGTGCTCGTCGAGTGCATGGCGGCGGACGAGGCGCGCGCCCTGGCCGACGCGGCGGCGATGCTGGCTCTGGTGCCGCGGGGAAGCCCGCCAGTGCTGCTGCACGCGGAGGGTCCGGCGGCATGGTCGGTGCTCCGGGATGCGATCCGGCGCGGCCTGGACAGCCGGGTCGGGCTGGAGGACGTCCGTAACTTTCCCGACGGACAACCGGCACCGGACAACGTTTCGCTGGTTGTCACGGCGCGCGGTGTGGGTGCCCACTAGCCGCATAAACCGCAGGTCAGGCAGTACGGAAGGGGGGCGCAGACGGGTGCGGAACCGGACACACCACGGCGAACGTCCCGTCTAGTGCCCGATCATGAGTTCTTGACCGAACGGCCCTTCGCAACCTAGCCTCGGCGGTACCAGAGGAGAACGTCCGAGCACCGCGTGCTAAACCGCACAACATAGATCGCGTAACAGTACGGCATCATTTTGGCTGACCAGTCAGCTACGGCGTCGTCGGCGTAGGCCGCGTTGACGGCTCGGAGCATAGTCACCAGCGGCCACCAGCGGCGCCACCGACGGCGTCGCCGGTGAACCGTATGCGCGGCTCCACGGACGGCGGACGTCTCCTCAACCGAACAGTGCGTGATGAACGCGTGACGCGGGCGTGAGGGAGGCGACCATGAGCGGGGTGGAGTGGGTGTTGGTCGGCGCGGTCGCGCTGCTCACCGGCCTCGTCATCGTGGTGGCCGTACTCGGCCTGAAGACGCTGCGCGGCTTGGGGCAGAGTGGCGCCATCGGCGCGAGCACCGCCGCCGCCGGCCAGAGCCGCACCGGCGCCGCCGCCAAGAGCGTTCCGGGACATGGACACGGCGCGCCAGGGCAGAGCGGATCGGGCAAGCGCGGCCCCGGTCAGGGCTCCGAGGGGTATGCCGCCGAAAAAATCCGCCACGAGCAGTCGCTGGCGGCTCTGCGTACCGCCGCCGAAGAGGCCACGGCCGCGGTGGATGAGGCACGGGCGGCGGCCGCGGCGGCACGGACCGAGGCGGCCGCGGCCAAGGCCGAGGCGAGTGCGGCGCGCGCCCAGGCGCAGCGGGCTTTGGACACCGCCCGGGCCGAAGCCGACACGGTCCTGGAGCGCGCGCACAAGCAGGCCGAGCTCGATGCCGAGCAGGCCAGGGCATCCGCCCGGCGCGGTGCCGAACGGGAGATCGCCGTGCTCACCTCGGCGGCCCGTGATCAGGCGTCCGACGCCGAGCGGCGCCAGCAACGGCTGGACGAGCGGGAGCGACTGGTGGCCGAGGAGGCCGAGCGGCTCGCCGACCGGGACCGCCGGATCGTCGCGGCCGAAGGGGAGCTGGCCGAACGAGACTCCGCGCTGACCGGGCGGGAGGCACTGCTCGCCGACGCTGAGCAACAGCGCCGCCGCGAGCTGGAGCGGATCGCCGGGCTGACCGCGGAGGCGGCGAAGATCGAGCTCGTTGAGGCGATCGAGGTACAGGCCAAGCGGGAGGCGGTGCTGCTGGTCCGGGACATCGAGGCGGAGGCGAAGAACACTGCCGAGCAGCGGGCCCGGCACATCGTGGTGGACGCGATCCAGCGGGTGGCCAGCGAGCAGACGGCCGAGAGCGTGGTCAGCGTGCTGCACCTGCCCTCGGACGAGATGAAGGGTCGGATCATCGGCCGGGAAGGGCGCAACATCCGGGCTTTCGAGTCGGTGACCGGGGTCAACCTGATCATCGATGACACCCCGGAGGCCGTGCTGCTGTCCTGCTTCGATCCGGTACGGCGGGAGATCGGCCGGTTGACCCTGGAGAAGTTGGTCCTCGATGGACGGATCCATCCACATAGGATCGAAGAGGTCTTCGACACCGCGCGGCACGAGGTTGAGCGGCTGTGCCAGCGGGCCGCCGAGGACGCGATCGTCGAGGTCGGCATCGCCGAGATCCACCCCGAGCTCGTCATGCTGCTGGGCCGTTTGCGCTACCGCACGTCGTACGGGCAGAACGTGCTCAAGCATCTCATCGAGACCGCCCACATCGCCGGCATCATGGCCGCCGAACTGCGGCTCAGCCCGGAGCTCATCAAGCGGTGCGCGTTCCTGCACGACATCGGCAAGGCGCTGACCCACGAGGTGGAGGGCAGCCACGCGCTGATCGGCGCGGACCTGGCGCGCAAGTTCGGTGAGACCGACGACGTGGTACACGCGATCGAGGCACACCACAACGAGGTTGCGCCGCAGACCATCGAGGCCGTTCTCACTCAGGCCAGCGACGCCTGCTCGGGCGGACGGCCGGGGGCGCGCCGGGAGAGCCTTGAGGCGTACGTCAAGCGGCTGGAGCGGATCGAAGAGATCGCCGGCGGCAAGGCGGGTGTGGAGAAGGTGTTCGCCATGCAGGCCGGCCGGGAGATCCGGGTGATGGTGCGCCCGGACGACATGGACGACATCGGTGCCGCCGTGCTCGCCCGGGATGTGGCCAAGCAGATCGAGGAGGAGCTGACCTATCCCGGTCAGATCCGGGTCACTGTGGTACGCGAGTCCCGGATCACCGAGATCGCGCGCTGAGCCGTCCTGAGTCGCCCGGCGGCTAGCCGCCGGTTGCGACGTCGAGCACCGCGGCCTCCGCGCGTGCGGTCGACCGCGACCCCCGAGCGGCCAGCCGCCGGTCGAGCCAACCGGCGAAGATGGTGATCGCCCCGTTGATCGCTATGTAGATCGCGGCGAGCACGATCGCCGCGGCCACCACGTTGCCGTAGTTCGCGGTCAGCTCGTTCCCGCCACGCTGCAGCAGCTCCGGGAACGCGATGATGTACCCCAAAGCGGTGTCCTTGTTCAGCACCACGAGCTGGCTCACGATCACCGGCAGCATCGCGCGGGTCGCCTGCGGCACCAGGATGTAGCGCATCAACTGGTGCTTGCGCAGCCCGATCGCGTACGCCGCCTCAGACTGGCCGCGGGGCACGGCGCGGATGCCGGCCCGGAACGCCTCGGCGAGGACCGATCCATTGTAGAGAGTCAGCGCGATCACCACGGCCCAGAACGCCGGGAACGGCTTGTGGGTCAGGAACGGCATGCCGAAGAAGAGAAAGAACATCAGCAGCAGCAGGGGTACGGCGCGACAGAACTCGATCGCCGCGCCGGCCGGGATGCTCACCCAGCGGTGCGCGGAGAGCCGGCCGACCGCGAAGATGAGGCCGAACGCCAGCGACAGAACCATGGCGACCAGCGCCGCGGACAACGTCTGGAACAACCCGGGCAGGATGAACTGCTTCCACACCGAGGATTTGAGGAACGGGTTCCAGTGCGCCGCGGCCCACTGGTCCTTCGCGTTGAACCTGGCATAGATGAACCACAGCAGCGCGGCCAGTACCACCGCGAAGCAGACCGTCAGGATCCGGTTACGGGCTCGCGCCCGCGGACCCGGGTGGTCGTACAGCACCGAGATATCACTCATCGCCGTACCGCCAGTCGGTTCGCCAGCCAGCTGAAGAAGTAGCCGGTCGGTACGAGCAGAGCCACGAACGTGCCGCCGAAGACCAGGAAGATGGTTATCACCGCGTCGCCGTGGTCGTTGATCAGTTGTTTCATCTCGTTCGACGCCTCGATCAGCCCGATCGTGCCGACGATCGTGGTGTTCTTGGTCAGCGCGATCAGCACGCTGCCGAGCGGCGCGACCACCGCCCGGCCCGCCTGCGGCAGCACGACCAGTCGCAGCGTCTGGCTGAAGGTCAGGCCCAGTGCCCGGGCCGCCTCCGCCTGTCCCGCCGGTACGGTGTTGATGCCGGACCGTACCGCCTCGCAGACGAACGCCGCGGTGTACGCCGACAGCCCCACCACGCCGAGCCAGAAGTTGTTGCGTACCAGGTCGGCGGAGAGTGACACGCCGAGGTTGACGTACAACCCGAAGTAGCAGAAGAAGATGATCAGCGTGAGTGGCGTGTTCCGGAAGATGTTCACCCAGGCCGTGCCGAACCCGCGCAGCACCGGGATCGGCGAGACCCGCATGGCCGCCAGCAGTACGCCGAGTGCCAGCGCGGCCACCGCGGAGGCGCCGGTCAGCTTCAGGATCCAGCCGAACGCGGCGAGGTAGGCGCGCTGGTTCTCCGGGTCGGTGAAAACGTGCATCCGAGTCTCTTCCCGAGATCTTGGAAGCTTGGCCCCCTCCAGGGGAGCCAAGCTTCCAAGATCTCAGCAGGGTTAGCCGATCTCAGCAGGGTTAGCCGCAGTTGGTCAGCTTCGACGCGTCCAGGGTCGGTGCCGGGGTTCCGCTCTTGCCGAGCGTGCTGTCCCAGGCGGTCTTGTACGACCCGTCGGCCGCCGCGGCCTTGAGGATGTCGTTGATCTTGTTGCAGCTGGACTTGTCATCCAGCTTCAGCCCGATGCCGTACGGCTCGGTGCTGAACGGCTTGCCGACCACCTTGAACTTGCCGGCGTACTGGGACTGCGCGGCGTACCCGGCGAGGATGATGTCGTCAGTGGTCACCGCGTCAACCGCCTTGTTGGACAGCGCCTCGACGCACTTGGCGTACCCGTCGAAGAGCTGCAACTGCGCCTTCGGGTGGTCGGTCTGCATCCGCTTGGCCGGCGTGGATCCGGTCACCGAACACACCTTCTTGCCGTCCAGGTCGGCCGGTCCGCTGATCGTCGAGTCCGACGCCACCAGCAGGTCCTGGCCGGCGACGTAGTACGGGCCGGCGAAGCTGACCTTCTTCTTGCGGTCGTCGTTGATGGTGTACGTGGCCACCACCAGGTCGACGGTGCCCTGCTGGATGAACGGCTCCCGGTTCGCCGAGACCGTGGTCTTCCACTCGATGTTCGCCGCGTCGACCCCGAGCCCCTTCGCAATGATCTTAGCAATCTCGATGTCGAAGCCCTCGTACTGGCTACCCGTCTGCAGGCCGAGACCGGGCTGGTCGGCCTTGACGCCGATGACCAGCTTCTTGTCCTTCTGCGCCTTGCCGACCACGCCGGTGGCGGCGCTGGTCCCGCCGCCACCGCCCGTCTTGTTGTCGTTACCGCCGCACGCCGCGGCGGAGAACGCCAGCGCCACCATCGCGGCCAACGCCACGACTCGTTTGGTGCGCATTTCCCACTCCCCTCTCAACTGACCCGATTCAGTGCGTCAAGATCTTGGAAAGAAAGTCCTTGGCCCGCTCGCTGCGCGGGCTCGCGAAGAACTCGGCCGGCGCCGCCTGCTCCACGAGCTGCCCGTCGGCCATGAAGACCACCCGGTTGGCGGCGTGCCGGGCAAAGCCCATCTCGTGGGTCACCACGATCATCGTCATGCCGTCCTTGGCGAGCGCGGTCATGACCTCCAGCACCTCGCCGATCATCTCCGGGTCCAGCGCGCTGGTCGGCTCGTCGAACAACATCACCTTAGGCTGCATGGCCAGCGCCCGGGCGATCGCGGCGCGCTGCTGCTGCCCGCCGGAGAGCTGCGCCGGGTACTTGTCCGCCTGGTCTGTGATGCCCACCCGGTCGAGCAGGGCCATGGCCCGCTCCCGGGCGGCGGCCGGTCGCTCCCGGCGTACCTTCACCGGACCCAGCGTCACGTTCTGCAGGATCGTCTTGTGGGCGAACAGGTTGAATGCCTGGAAAACCATCCCGATGTCGCTGCGCAACCGGGCCAGCGCGCGCCCCTCCTCGGGTAGCCGGCGCCCGTCGAACCGGATCGTGCCGGAGCTGATGGTCTCCAGCCGGTTGATCACGCGGCACAGCGTCGACTTGCCGGACCCGGACGGCCCGATCACCACCACGACCTCACCGCGGTCGACCTGAAGGTCAACGTCGCGCAGGACGTGCAGTTGGCCGAAGTACTTGTTCACGTTGTCTAGCACGATGAGGTGGCCGCTGGACGGCTCAGTCATCCGATCCCCTCACAGGTGGTGGTGGCGGTCACTCTATCGGCCGACCGCATCCCGTCTGGAACGCTAGACGTCACGACGCGATAACGGGGTTAGCCTCGCGGTCCACGTACCACAAGTTGATCCAAAAGGTCCTGGGTGGCGCTGGCGACCGCGGTCACGGCCGCGTCGAACGCCGCGGCGTTGTGCGGGGCCGGGGCCCGGAAACCCGAGATCTTCCGGATGTACTGCAGGGCGGCGGCGTGCACGTCATCACCGGTTACCTCTGACGTGTACGGCTCGCGCAGGGTCTTGATGCTGCGACACATGGTCCAATGGTGCCTCGGCCGCCGGGTATTCTGGGCGCCAGTATGAGGACCTATGAGGTACGCACGTACGGCTGCCAGATGAATGTGCACGACTCCGAGCGGATCTCCGGATTGCTGGAGTCTGCCGGATACGTCCGGGCAAACCAGGCGGACACCGCGGACGTGGTCGTGTTCAACACCTGTGCCGTACGGGAGAATGCCGACAACCGGCTGTACGGCAACCTGGGACACCTGCGCCCGGTGAAGACCGCGCATCCGGGCATGCAGATCGCGGTCGGCGGGTGCCTGGCGCAGAAGGACCGCGGCGAGATCGTCCGCCGCGCGCCGTGGGTGGATGTGGTGTTCGGCACGCACAACATCGGCTCGCTGCCGGTGCTGCTGGACCGTGCGCGGCACAACGCTGAGGCGCAGGTCGAGATCCTGGAGTCGCTGGAGGTCTTCCCGTCCACGCTGCCGACCCGCCGCGAGTCGACGTACGCCGGCTGGGTCTCGATCTCGGTGGGCTGCAACAACACCTGCACCTTCTGTATCGTGCCGGCGCTGCGCGGTACCGAGAAGGACCGCCGGCCCGGGGAGATCCTGGCCGAGGTGCGCGCTCTGGTCGCCGACGGTGTCCTGGAGGTCACCCTGCTCGGCCAGAACGTCAACTCGTACGGGGTCGGCTTCGGCGATCGGCTCGCTTTCAGCAAGCTGTTGCGGGCCTGCGGCGGGATCGAGGGACTGGAGCGGGTCCGGTTCACCAGCCCGCACCCGAAGGACTTCACCGACGACGTGATCGCGGCGATGGCCCAGACCCCGAACGTCTGCCACCAGCTGCACATGCCGCTGCAGTCCGGGTCGGATGCCGTACTGCGGGCGATGCGCCGGTCCTACCGGTCCGCGCGCTACCTGGGCATCATCGACCGGGTACGCGAGGCGATGCCGGACGCCGCGATCACCACCGACATCATTGTCGGCTTCCCGGGGGAGACCGAGGCGGATTTCCAAGCCACCTTGGACGTGGTACGGCAGGCCCGGTTCGCTGGCGCGTTCACCTTCCAGTACTCCAAACGCCCCGGTACGCCGGCCGCCGAGATGCCCGGTCAGCTACCCAAGGACGTGGTGCAGGACCGGTACGAGCGGCTGGCCGCGGCGGTCGAAGAGGTCACCTGGGCGGAGAACACCAGGCTCGTGGGCTCCACTGTGGAGCTTCTGGTGGCGGTCGGCGAGGGGCGCAAGGACGGCGCCACCGGGCGGATGTCCGGCCGGGCGCGCGACGGGCGGCTGGTGCACTTCGCGGGTGCGGAGGGCATCCGGCCCGGCGACATCGTACGGACCGTGGTCACCTATGCGGCCCCGCACCACCTGAACGCGGACGGGCCGGTACTCGAACACCGGCGTACCCGGGCCGGCGACGCGTACGAGGCGCGGCCGGCCGGCGTACCGCTCGGCATGCCGGCACTGCGCAGCGGCGGCTGACCCGACCGGGGTGGCTAACCGACCGCGCGGCTAACCCGACTGCTCGGCTAACCCGACTGCTCGGCCAGCGCGAGGAACTGGCGCTTGGACATCAGCGCCTGCTCGGCCTCGCGGATCCGCTTGGCGTCGCCGGCGGCCTGCGCCCGGGCCAGCCGCTGCTCGGCCTCGGCGACCTGCTCGCGCATCTGGGTGAGCAGCGGGTTGGCGGACGGCTCGGTGCGCCGCCAGGCGGCATCCATCGCCGACTTCACCTTGTCGTCGACCGTGCGCATCCGGCGGTCCAGCGCGGAGGCGGCTTCCCGCGGGATCCGGCCGGTGTCGTGCCACTGGGCCTGGATCTCCCGCAGCTTCGCCTGCGCGGCCCGGGCATCAGCCTCGACGTCGAGCGCTTCCGCGGCGGTTACCAGCTCCTGCCGGCGCTCCAGGTTGCCGCGCAACTCGGCGTCACGCGCGGAGAAGACCTCGCTGCGCTTGGTGAAGAACAAGTCCTGGGCGGCCCGGAACTTGTCCCACAACCGCTGCTCGGCGTCCTTGGCGGCGCGTGGAGCCGCCTTCCACTCGGTCATCAGCTCCTTGAGCCGGTTCGCGGTGGCCGCCCAGTCGGTCGATTCGGCCAGCGTCTCGGCCTCGGATACCAACTCTTCCTTGTGCGTCTGGGCCTGCTTGCGCTGCGCGTCGAGCGAGGCGAAGTGCGCGCCGCGCCGGCGGGCGAAGGCGTCCCGGGCCGCCGCGTACCGCTTCCAGAGCTCGCCGTCGGTCTTCTTGTCGATCCCGCGGACGGTCTTCCACTCGTCCAGGATCTCCTTGAACCTGTCGCCGGCACTCTTCCAGCCGGTGGACTCGGCCGCGAGCCGCTCGGCCTCCTCGACCAGGGTGGTCTTGCGGGCCAGCGCCTCGGCCCGGGCCGCGTCGCGGGCGGCCCGCGCCTCACCGGCCTTCTCCTCGGCGACCGCGGCGAGCTTGTCCAGCCGGGCGGCCAGGCCGTCGAGGTCTCCGACCGCGTGTACCTCGTCGAGCGACCCGCGCAGGCGCCGGATGCTGGACAGCGAATGGGCGGCGTCGGCGGCACCGCTGTGCAGCCGGGCATCGATCAGGTCGACCTCGGTCACCAGGTCGGCGAACCGCCGCGCGAAATGCGCCAGACCTTCCTCTGGTGTACCGGCCTGCCAGGATCCGACCACCCGCTCTCCGGTGGCTGTCTTGACGTAGACCGTGCCGTCCGCCTCGACCCGACCGAAGGTCGTCCAGTCGCTCATGAGCCCATCCTCGTTGTCCCGGCGTCCCACGCTCCGCCGCCCCTATGACAGTGCCGTGGTCGCCGCCGCTGCGCAGCAACTTTCTTTCCGGCATTCTCACAGGTCTTACCCCGTCCGCGTCGAGCGCCTGTGGCCGACCGTGACCATACGGTGTCCTGGCGGTCCAATTCTGGCCCTCCGGATACCGTTTAGCGCGTGCCAATCGTCGCCGCCGCGGTCTGCCCGCATCCGCCGCTGCTCGTACCGCAGGTTGCCGCGGGAGCCGCGGCGGAGCTGGACGAGCTGCGCGAGGCGTGTGACGGCGCGGTCGCCCGGCTGGCCGGATCGGGCGCCCGGGTGCTGCTGATCGTCGGCGCCGACACCGCGGAAACCGAGTACCGGCAACCGTTTCACGGCTCGCTTCGGCGGTTCGGGGTACCGGTGGACGTGGGCGTCGCCCGCGGTCCGGAGCTGCCGCTCAGCCTCACCCTGGCGATCTGGTTGGTGAGCAGGAGTTTTCGACCCATCCATCCGGTTACCTACGTCGTTCGGGGCATCCCCGCCGACGCGCCGCCGGAGCTCTGCGTACGGCGTGGTGCCGGTTGGCGATCCGCCGAACCGACCGCGCTGCTGGTGATGGGGGACGGGTCGGCATGCCGGGGCGAGAAGGCGCCGGGGTACGACGATCCGCGCGCCGCCCCGTACGACGCGTCGGTGGCCGCCGCGCTGGCCGCCGCGGACACCGGCGCGCTGCGGGCGCTCGATCCCGGACTCTCCACGGAGTTGCACGTGGCCGGACGGGCACCATGGCAGGTGCTGGCCGGCGCGGTGGCGGCGGAGGATCGGCCGTGGCGCGGGGACCTGTGTTATGACGCCGCTCCATATGGAGTGGGATATTTTGTTGCGGTTTGGGAGCCTCAATGACGGAGCTTCGGTGAGCACGGTGGTGGTTGCGGTCATCGGGCCGACCGCGGCGGGCAAGTCGTCGCTCAGCCTCGCCCTCGCGCACGCGCTGCGTGGCGAGGTGGTCAACGCGGACTCAATGCAGCTCTACCGCGGCATGGACATCGGCACCGCCAAGCTCGCCCCGGCGGACCGCGAAGGCGTACCGCACCACCTCCTGGACGTCTGGGGCGTCACCGAGACCGCAAGCGTCGCCGCGTACCAGCGGCTGGCCCGCGCGGCGATCAACGACATCGCGCGCCGCGGGCGTACCCCGGTACTGGTTGGTGGATCCGGCCTCTACATCCGGGCGGTGCTGGACGATCTCGAGTT
This sequence comes from Micromonosporaceae bacterium, assembly GCA_035695905.1. GTDB lineage: Bacteria > Actinomycetota > Actinomycetes > Mycobacteriales > Micromonosporaceae > EFPC-2. Next base: position 12,607 of record DASRRF010000650.1, read on the forward strand.
CCCCGGCACCGACCCGGGGCTGCGCGCCACCCTGGAGGCCGAGCTGGCAACCCGCGGTCCGGACCCGCTCTACCAGCGGCTGCGGATCGCCGATCCGGCGGCGGCGGCCCGGATCCTGCCGAGCAACGGCCGGCGGATAGTCCGGGCACTGGAGGTGATCGCGTTGACCGGTGGGCCGTTCCAGGCCGAGCTGCCCCGATCCCGGCCGGTGTACCCGGCGGTGCAGATCGGCATCGATCTCGACGCGGGCGTCCTGGACGAGCGGATCGGCCGGCGGGTCGAGCTCATGTGGGCGGCCGGCCTGGTCGACGAGGTACGCGTGCTGGAGGCCGCCGGGCTGCGCCGCGGCCGGACCGCCAGCCGCGCCCTCGGGTACCAGCAGATCCTGCGGTTTCTGGCCGGCGAGTGCACCGAGCGGGAGGCGTACGACGAGACGGTCCGGGCGACCCGGCGGTTCGTCCGGCGGCAGCGCTCGTGGTTCCGCCGCGATCCGGGCGTCCGCTGGCTGGACGGGGCCCGGCCGGACCTCGCCGAGGCAGCGTTGGAGCTCGCGCGATGATAGGTGGCATGCGGTTCGCCAAGGGGCACGGCACCGGTAACGACTTCGTCATCGTGCCGGATCTGGATGGCACGCTGTCGCTGACGCCGCAGCGGGTGGCCGCGCTCTGTGACCGCCGGCTCGGCATCGGCGGCGACGGCCTGCTCCGCGTCGTCCGCGAGGACGGCGAGTGGTTCATGGACTACCGCAACGCCGACGGCTCGGTCGCCGAAATGTGCGGTAACGGCGTGCGGGTCTACGCGCGGTACCTGGTCGAGGAGGGGCTCGCGCACCCCGGCCGGATCCCGATAAGGACCCGGGCCGGCGCGGTGGTCGCCGTGGTCGAGAAGGGGTCCATCTCCGTCTGCCTTTGCCTGCCCAAGGTGTACGGC
>DASRRF010000651.1:0-2082 GCA_035695905.1 Micromonosporaceae bacterium
GATCGGGTCGAACGTGCCGCCCATGATGCCGACCCGCATACGGATCACGATACCTAGCCGGCGGTGTCTCCGCGGGCGGTCCGGGCGGCCAGCGCACGACGCAGGTCATCGTCCTCGTCGACCACCGCCCGGCGCAGTGCCGGGTCGATGTCCGTGCGGGCCAGCAGGGCCCGTGCCCCCGCCCTGGTCCGCGGGTGTACGGCGTACCGCGGAAAAGCCGCGGCGGCCAGCCGCTCGACCACGTACGGCGTACGGATCCGGGCCATCGCCGGCATCTCCGCGAAGTATCTGTCCACATAGGACGAACAGAGGTCACCCTGCTCCGGTTGCCAGAAGCCGGCCGCGGTCGCCACCAGCAGCCGGCCCGACAGCGCGGTGTCCTCGGTCACCACGGTCCAGGCCTGCGCCTTGGCCGTACCGTCCGGCACGGCGGCCCGGCAGGTGGCCGCCCAGCGCTGGCCGGTAGCCGTACGGTCGGTGGCCGCCTCCGCACGGATCTCGTCCAGCCCAGCGGCATCGAGTACCACGAGCCGGCACAGGATCCGCCAGCGCAGGTCGGCGTCGACGGCCAACCCCGGCGGCACGCCGTTCCCCGACAACCAGCCGCGCAGCTCCGTTACGTCCACACTGGACGCTGCCACTCCACGGGCGCCGGCTAGCTGATGCGATCCGCCCGGAGCGGCACCGGCCAGCAGTCGGCCGGCCGCCTCGCGAACGGTGGCCAGCGCCGCCGCCCGCTCGGCGGTGTCCAGATAGCGGTCCACCGCATCCCGGGCGGTCTCCAGTACGTGCTCCACGATCGAGACCTCGGGTTCCGCCGGAAGGGCGGCGGCCAGCAAGGCGACAACGTCCTGGATCGGGCGTTCCGCGTCGCGTACCGCATCCCAGGCCGCCACCCAGAGCAGCCCCCGAGTCACCGGATCGTCCACAGTGGGCAGAAGCTCGGCGAGCCGGTCCCAGGCGCCGGGATCCAGCCGTACCTTCGCGTAGGACAGGTCTCCGTCGTTGAGCAGCAACAGATCCGCCGCGGCCTGGCCGGTCAGGTCGGGCACCGGTGTGTCGCCGGAGCCGGCCAGGTCGACCTCGACCCGGGTACGACGGGTGCCACCGTCGTACAGCCCGATCCCGATCCTATGTGGACGCTGTGGCCCGGGCGCGCTCTGCGCCACGTCCACCGCGGCGTACCGGCCGGGGGAGTCCAGCCGTAGCCGGGGCCGCAGGGTGTCCACTTCGGAGGTACGCAGCCAGCGCCGAGCCCAGTCGTCCAGATCGCGCCCGCTGGCCGCGGCGATCGCGGCGAGCAGGTCGGCCAGCGTCGCGTTGCCGAACCGGTGCGCGGCGATGTGTGCCCGCAGGCCGGCGAGGAACGCGTCATCGCCCACCCACGCGGCGAGCTGGCGCAGCGCGGCCGCGCCCTTGGCGTACGAGATGCCGTCGAAGTTGAGTAGCGCGAGCGTGGTATCCGCAACGTCGGTCGGGGCCACCGGGTGGGTCGAGGGACGCTGGTCCGCGGCATACCCCCAGGCCTTGCGCTTGATGGCGAACGTGGTCCAGGCACCGGAGAACCGGGTCGCCTCGGCGGTCACCCGGACCCCGAGGTACTCCGCGAAGGACTCGTTCAGCCACAGGTCGTCCCACCACCGCATGGTGACCAGATCGCCGAACCACATGTGGGCCATCTCGTGCGCCACCGTCACCGCCCGCGACTCGCGCTGCGCGTCGGTGACCGCGGAGCGGAACACGTAGTCGTCGGAGAACGTGACGCAGCCGGGGTTCTCCATCGCCCCGGCGCTCAGCTCGGGTACGAAAGCCTGGTCGTACTTGCCGAACGGGTACCGTACGCCGAACAGCTCGTGCAGCCGGTCGAAACTGGCCGCGGTGACCGCCAGCAGCTCGCCGGCGTCGCGATCCAGGTGTTCGGCGAGCGATGCCCGGCAATGCAGGCCCAGCGGGATCCCGTCGTGCTCGCCGTGCACCGAGTGGTACGGCCCGGCCACCAGCGTCACGAAGTACGTGGCGAGCGGCATCGTCTCGGCGAACTCCCACCGGCCCGGCGCCGTGCGTACCCCCGGAGCATTTGCC
>DASRRF010000652.1:0-4477 GCA_035695905.1 Micromonosporaceae bacterium
ATGGACGCGAGCTGCTGCGCCAGCGCGGGTTGTTGCGCCGTACCGAGCTGGTCTCGATGGGCTGTACGCCGATCGGCGAACCGCTGGTCGGGGACTGGCTGGTCGATCCGGACCGGGCCGGCGAGCTGGCCACCCGGCTGCTGGACGTGGTCGCCCGGTACGCACAAGTGAACCCGCTGGAGCCGGGGATGACCGTGGACGCGGCGCGGCATGCGCTCGGGCTGCCGGACAGGCGGTTGGTGGAGGCGTTGGTACGGGCGCCGCTCCGCCTCGCCGACGGCCGGATCGCCGACGACCGGGTCGCCGGTGGCCTGCCCGCGGTCATCGCGGCCGCGGTCGCCCGGCTGCGCGAGGAGCTGTCCGCGCACCCGTTCCGGGCACCCGAGCAGGACCGGCTCGACGCGCTCGGCCTGGACCGCCGCGGGCTCGCCGCGGCCGCCCGCGAGGGCGCGCTGCTGCGCGTCGCCGACGGGATCGTCCTGCTGCCCGACGCGGACCGGCGGGCCGAACGCATCCTCGGAGCCCTACCGCAGCCGTTCACCGCGAGCGCGGCCCGCGAGGCGCTGGACACCACCCGGCGGGTGGCCATCCCGTTGCTGGAGTACCTGGATTCGCGCGGGGTCACCGAGCGGGTGGACGAGACACACCGGCGGTGCCGCGTACCCCATCACTGACGGCCAGCGCTCGTTGCACGGTCGCGGCGGCCTCCCGCGCCTGACCCGGGATCCGCAGCAGCCGCCCGGTCACCGTCGGCTCAAACGCGACGAACGCCAACCCCGGTGCGGCGGCGTTCCACTGGCCGCCGGGGGCTGACGGCAGGCCGCCCGGCCCGAGGACGCCGAGGTGGCCGACGAGCCGGCCCAGCCCGTTGCCGTACCCGGTGGCCATGATGACCGCGTCCGGCCGCAGGATCTGGCCGTCATCGAGGATGACATCGCGCTCGGACAGATCCGTCACGCCCGGTACCAGCCGGACCCGACCGCTGCGCAGCGCCGCCACGATGCCGTCGGCCACCACCGGTTCGTGTCCGTCCCGGCGCAGCGCGGTGCCCAGACCCGCTTGCGCCCGGGGCAGCGGGCTCGGCCAGTCCGCGCCGAGCAGCCGGCGGATGCTCGCACCGGCCACGTCGAGTATGCCGGTCGGCAGGCGTTGCGCGATGGGCGCCGGGGTCAGCGGAAGTCCGTGCCACTGCCGGGTGTAGAGGTTCTGGCAGGACCGGACCGACAGGTAGACCTCGCCGGCTCCACCGTCGGCGAGCAACGTGGCGATTTCCAGTCCACTCGCGCCGGCACCGACCACGAGGACGGTACGCCCGGCGTACGGCGCGGGGCTGCGGTAGTCCGACGCGTGGCACAGCTCACCGCGGAACCGCGCGATGCCGGGCCAGACCGGGGTCACCGGGGTGTCGAACGCCCCGGTGGTCACCACCACCGCGGTCGCGCCGCGGTCACCCGAGTCCGTGCTCAGCAGCCAACCGGTGGCGCGGTCCGGATCCCGATCGATCCGCCGTACGGTCACCCCGAACTCCGGGCGCAGCCGGTGGTGTTCCGCGTACCGCTCCAGGTACTCGACGAAGTCATCCCGGCCGACCCAGCGGCCCATCCGGCTGGGGATCCGCCGGCCGGGCAGGTGGGACAACCACCGTACGGTGTTCAGCCGAAGGCCGTCGTAGCGTCCGCGCCAGTTCGCGCCGACCCCGGCGCCACGCTCCACAAGGGACACTGGAACGCCCCGGGACTGGAGGGTGGCGGCGACCGCGAGCCCGGCAGGGCCGGCACCGACCACGATCGTGCGAACAACGGCCGACCGCGAACCCGGTTGGCTCTGCATGAACCGCACGCTATCCACCGCGAAGCCGCTTGACACTAGGGTTTCTCCGGGTCAAAGCGGCGGTGGCTCGGCCATATTATCCGTACTGCCGCATCCGGCCAGGGCGCCTGACGAACACACCGCGGTAGAAATGTGCGGTGGGCGGCGTTCCCCACGAAGAAAGGCCTGGCGAGGAATGAAGATTGTCCACTCCGCGGATGTACCAACCGACATCGTCCGCGAACCCGGTGCCAAGCAGGTGACCATCCGACGCCTGATCGACACGCCGGACGGTGCCGACCGTTTCCTCATGAGCCTGTTCGAGCTGGAGCCGAACGGCGCAACGCCGCCGCACTACCACGACTGGGAGCACGAAATCTACGTGCTCTCCGGCAGCCTGCGCGTGCAGTTGCCCAACGAAAACCGGGAGGTCGCGCTGGCACCGGGGGATGCCGTGTTCATCCCGCGCGGCGAGGCACACGGCCTGATTACCGGCTCCGACGAGTCGGCCCGGCTGCTGCTCGTCGCGCCCGCGGAGCGCCCGCCGGTCCGCAGCGTGTTCCTCTCGGAAGAGCCGTACGAGTACGACGGCGCGACCGCCCGGACCTCGGAGCGGTGACCAACATGTCAACCGCATGATTGCGGGGACGGGGGTCTGATGCGACGCGTAGTTATTACCGGCCTCGGCGTCATCAGCCCACTCGGTATCGGCAAGGACGCGTACTGGGCCGCGCTGGTACAGGGCCGCAGCGCGACCAAGCACCTGTCCAAGCTGAGCGGCTGCGACCTGTACGAACACTTCGAGTTCGCCTCGCAATCGGTGGCCGAGGTGGAGGACTTCGATCCGGGTGCGCTGCCCGCCGAGGTCCGCCGGCTGGACCGGTTCATCCAGTTCGCGGTCGACGGGGCGCTGCAGGCGATGGACGACGCCCGGCTGGATCCGCAGCTGGTCGACCGGGATCGGTTCGGCATCGCGCTGGCCACCGCGATCTGCGGCACCCGGCAGATGGAGAGCGAGTTCATCGCGGTCACCGACTACGGGCGCAACCCGATCGACCCGCGGCTGGCCGGGTACGACCTGTACCTCGCGTCCATGTCGAACACGCCGAGCGTGATCCTGGCCGCGATGACGGGGGCGCACGGGCCGTGCCTGACGCTGTCCACCGGGTGCATCGGCGGCGTCGACGCGATCGGGTACGCCTACGAGGCGATCCGTTTCGGCGAGGCCGACGTGATGCTGACCGGCGCGAGCGAGGCGCCGATCACCCCGATCACGACCGCCTCGTTCGAGATCATCAACTGCCTGGCCACCCGCTTCAACGACCGGCCCGAGGCGGCGTCCCGTCCGTTCGACGCGCTGCGCGACGGGTTCGTGCTCGCCGAGGGGTGCGGGATCGTGGTGCTGGAGGAGTACGAGCACGCGGTGGCCCGCGGCGCACCGATCTATGCCGAGGTCGCCGGGTTCGCGCTGAGCTGCAACGCGTTGCACATGACCGACCTGCTCTCCGACGGCGCCGACCTGGCCCGCACGATGACCGATGCGCTCGCCGAGGCGCAGCTGTCACCTGAGCGGGTAGACCACGTCAACGCGCACGGTAGTTCGACACCTCAGAACGACAGCTGCGAGACCCGGGCACTGGTCGCCGCGCTCGGCGATCGCGCGGCGCAGGTACCGGTCAACTCGACGAAGTCGATGACCGGCCACCCGCTCTCGGCGGCCAGCGCACAGGAGATCATCGGTTGCGCGCTGGCGTTCCAGCGCGGCGTGGTCCACCCGACAATCAACTACGAGCAGCCCGATCCGGCCTGCCACCTCGACTACGTGCCAAACAAGAGCCGGCCGTGGCAGGGCGAGGTCATCCTCTCCGACGCCAGCGGCTTCTCCGGCCTACACGCCTCGATCGTGCTGCGCAGACCTGCGGAGGCGGACGTACTGAAGGTAACACCGTGACGGAGCGAAGCCAGGTCGTGGTGACCGGCATGGGTGCGGTCACTCCGGCCGGCGTCGGTGTCGACGCACTCTGGCAGGCCGTCCGGTCCGGCCGGTCGCTGGTACGGCGCATCGACCGCTTCGACCCGTCGGCGTACCGCTGCCAGGTGGCCGGGCAGGCCGACGACTTCGATCCGAAGGACTGGGTACCCGGCCGGTTGGCGAAGAAGACCGACCGCTTCACGCACCTGGCGCTGGCCGCGGCCGGCGGTGCGCTGGAGCAGGCCGGGGTCACCGTCGGCGATGGTGGGGTGCCGGCCGAGCGGGTCGGCGTGATGGTGGGCAATGTGCTCGGCGGATGGCAGTTCGCCGAGCGCGAGTTGCGCAACCTGTGGGTGCACGGCGTGCGGGGAGTCAGCCCGTACCAGGCCACGGCGTGGTTCCCGGCCGCACCACAGGGCAACATCTGCATCCGGTACGGAATCCGCGGGCGCTCGCGCACGTTCGTGTGCGACCGGGCCAGCGGGGCGTACGCCATTGTGCATGCGGCGGAGACGATCCTGCGCGGGTACGCCGATGTCGTGCTCGCCGGCGGGACGGAGTGTCCACTGTCGCCGTACGCCTGGTTGTGCTGCCAGACCGGCGCGTTTCTCACGCCGTCGGGCAACTTCGATCCGGAGCATGCCTACCGCCCGTTCGACCGCCGGCACGGCGGCACCGTGGTCGGGGAGGGCAGTG
>DASRRF010000653.1:0-5366 GCA_035695905.1 Micromonosporaceae bacterium
GGGTAGGCCGGCCACCCCGCGCGTCGACCCGGCGCGGGTCGCCGCGACCGAGGCTCGCCGGCGCCGCCCCGGCGCACCGGTCCGTACGGTGCCGCTGCGGGCCGCGCCGGCCAGGCTCGATCTGGGCGGCCCGGTCGTGGACACCTGGGCGTACGGCGGCCGGCTGCCCGGCCGGGCGATCCGGGTCACCGCTGGCGAGATCCTGCGCGTGGAGTTCGCGAACGACCTGCCCGAGCCAACCAGTGTGCACTGGCACGGGCTGGCGATCCGCAACGACATGGACGGGGTACCGGGTGTCACCCAGCCGTACGTCCAGCCGGGCGGGCGGTTCAGCTATGAGTTCACCGTGCCGGACCCCGGTACGTACTGGCTGCACCCGCACGCCGGTACCCAGCTCGACCGCGGGCTGTATGCGCCGCTGGTGGTCGACGACCCGGCCGAGCCCGGCGGGTACGACCTGGACGAGGTCGTCGTGCTGGACGACTGGCTCGACGGCGTGGCCGGCCGTACGCCGGACGCCACGCTCGCGGCGCTGCGCCGGTCCGGCAGCACGATGATGGGCGGCGGCGGGGGAATGATGGGCGGCGGCGGGATGGTGGGCGGCCGCGGTGTCTCGGCGCTGCTGGGCGGGCCGGGTGGCCACGTCGAGTACCCGTACCACCTCGCCGATGGGCGGCTCGCGGCGAACCCGCGAACCATCGCCGGGCGGCCCGGTCAGCGGCTGCGGCTGCGGCTGGTCAACGCCGCCAGCGACACCGCGTACCGGGTGGCGCTGGGCGGGCACCGGTTCACCGTCACGCACGCCGACGGCTTCCCGGTCCGGCCGGTCGACGCCGGTGCGGTTCTTCTTGCCATGGGCGAACGGCTCGACCTGCTGGTCACCCTCGGCGACGGCGTCTTCCCGTTGGTCGCGGCGGCCGAGGGCAAGTCCGGTGCCGCCGCCGTCGTGGTACGCACTGGCAGCGGCACCGTACCGCAACTCGGGGTCAGTCCGGTGGAGCTGGGCGGGCCGGTGCTCACCGGTGCCGACCTGGCCGCCGCGGACCGGGTGCGGCTGGGCACGGCGCGGGTCGCCCGTACCCTCGCGGTCCGGTTGGGCGGCGGCATGCACGACTTCCGCTGGACCATCAACGGGCGTACCGCGGACCACGCCGAGCCGCTCACCGTCCGCGAGGGTGAACTGGTCGCCCTCGACGTGGTCAACCAGACGATGATGTTCCACCCGGTGCACCTGCACGGGCACACGTTCCAGGTAGGGCCGCCCGGCGGCACCCGCAAGGACACCGTGCTGGTCCGGCCGGCCGGGCGGATGCGGGTCGTGCTGCGGGCCGACAACCCCGGTGTGTGGATGCTGCACTGCCACAACGCGTACCACGCCGAGGCCGGCATGATGACAACGCTGGCCTACGCCTGACCTACCCCTGACCGGAGCTGTCAGTCGGCCAGGTCCAGTCCCGGATCGCCGGGGCGTCCTCACCGTGGCGGCGGGTGTAGTCGCGGCACTCCTGCCGCGCGTCCACCATCTGCTGGCGCAGCTGCGCGGCCGCGGAGCCCAGCCCGGGTACCCGGTCGATGACGTCCATCACCAGGTGGAAACGGTCCAGGTCGTTGAGCATCACCATGTCGAACGGAGTGGTGGTGGTGCCCTCCTCCTTGTACCCGCGGACGTGCAGGTTGGCGTGGTTGGTACGCCGGTAGGTGAGCCGGTGGATCAGCCATGGATAGCCGTGGTACGCGAAGATGACCGGCCGGTCCGTGGTGAAGATGGTGTCGAACTGCCGATCGGGCAGCCCGTGCGGATGTTCGCTGTCCGGCTGCAACCGCATGAGGTCGACCACGTTGACCACCCGTACCCGCAACGACGGCAGGTGCTCGCGGAGCAGGTCGGCCGCGGCCAGCGTCTCCAACGTGGGTACGTCGCCCGCGCAGCCGAGCACGACATCGGGCTCGCCGTCGACGTCGGTACCGGCCCAGCTCCAGATGCCCAGCCCGCGCCGGCAGTGCAGGACGGCTTCGTCGATGCTGAGCCAGCTCGGCGCCGGTTGCTTGCCGGCCACCACAACGTTGATGTAGTGCCTGCTGCGCAGGCAATGGTCCATTGTGGACAGCAGGGTGTTCGCGTCCGGCGGCAGGTAGACCCGGACCACCTCGGCCTTCTTGTTCACCACGTGGTCGATGAAACCGGGGTCCTGGTGGGAGAAGCCGTTGTGGTCCTGCCGCCACACGTGGCTGGACAGCAGGTAGTTCAGCGAGGCGATCGGCCGGCGCCACGGGACACCGCGGGTTACCTTGAGCCACTTGGCGTGCTGGTTGACCATCGAGTCGACCACGTGGATGAACGCCTCGTAGCTGGTGAACACGCCGTGCCGGCCGGTCAGCAGGTAGCCCTCCAGCCAGCCCTGGCACAGATGCTCGGAGAGCACCTCGACCACCCGTCCACCGCCGGCCAGATGGTCGTCACCCGGCCGGATCTCGGCCGCGAACGCCCGGTCGGTGACCTCGAAGACCGCGCCGAGCCGGTTGGACGCCACCTCGTCCGGGCCGAACAGCCGGAACCGGTCCGGGTTGGCCCGGATGACGTCGCGCAGCCAGGTGCCCAGCACCCGGGCGGCTTCGGCGACCGGTTCGCCCGGCCGGGCAACGGGCACCGCGTACTCCCGGAAGTCCGGCAGCACGAGGTCGCGCAGCACACCCCCGCCATTGGCCCGCGGGTTCGCGCTCATCCGCCGTACTCCCCGCGGAGGCAACGCGGTCAGCTCGGCGATCGGTGCACCGGTCGAATCGAAGAGCTCATCCGGGCGGTACGACCGCAGCCAGCGCTCCAGCGCGGCGAGGTGGGCCGGGTTGTCCCTGACCTGTCCGAGCGGTACCTGGTGCGCGCGGAACGTGCCCTCCACAAGCTGGCCGTCGACCTCGTGCGGCCCGGTCCAGCCCTTCGGGGTACGCAGCACGATCATCGGCCAGCGCGGCCGGCTCCCGTCGCCGGTACGGCGGGCATCGTGCTGGATCGCGGCGATCCGGTCCAGCGCGGCGTCCAGCGCGCCGGCGAGGCCCTGGTGTACCGACGCCGGATCGTCGCCGGCCACGACGTGCGGCTCGTACCCGAAGCCGCGCAGCATCGAGAGCAGATCGTCGCGCGGGATCCGGTCCAGCAGCGCGGGATTGGCAATCTTGTACCCGTTGAGGTGTAGCACCGGCAGTACGGCACCGTCCCGGGCCGGGTTGAGGAACACATTGGACAGCCAGCTCGCCGCCAGCGGCCCGGTCTCCGCCTCCCCGTCGCCCACCACGCACACCACGCACAGATCGGGATTGTCGTACGCCGCGCCGTACGCGTGCATCAGCGAGTAACCGAGTTCGCCGCCCTCGTGGATCGAGCCGGGCACCTCCGGTGCCACGTGGCTGGGAATCCCGCCGGGGAAGGAGAACTGGCGGAACAACCGGGCCATCCCCGCCTCGTCCCGGCTCACCGACGGGTACAGCTCGCTGTACGTACCCTCCAGCCAGGTGTTCGCGACGATCGCCGGGCCACCGTGACCGGGGCCGGTAATGAAGATCGCGTCGAGGTCGCGGGCCACGATCGCGCGGTTCACGTGCGCGTACAACAGGTTGAGGCCCGGGCTGGTACCCCAGTGACCCAGCAGCCGCGGCTTGATGTGCGCCGGCGACAGCGGCTCGCGCAGCAGCGGGTTGTCCAGCAGGTAGATCTGCCCGACCGTGAGGTAGTTCGCGGCCCGCCAGTACGCGTCGAGCCGGGTGAGCTCGGCCGCCGCGAGGGGGCCGGTCACGTCCGCGCCTCGCTGCGCTCGGTAGCGGCGTGACCGCCGCCGGTGCTGAGCCAGCTGGTGACCTCGCTGCGCTCGGTCACGTGTCGATGACCGTGTCGGCGGGCAACCGGCCGGTGTGCGGCGGTCCGGGGTGTTCGGGATCGGCGACGCCGACGCGCAGTACGAGGTAGGGCTGGCCGAGGCCGGACAGCATCCGGCGGACCGCCTCGCCGCCGGCGCCGACCTCGATGACCGAGCTGAGCGGGAGCACCGACAGGCCGAGGTTCGTTGCGGTGAGCCAGACCGCGCTGAGCGCCTCCCCGGCGCGCAGCCAGTCGACCGGCTCGTCACCGGCGCCGAAGAGTACGGCGTATGCGGCGGCCCGGTCGTGGCCGGCGCCGGGGTCGAGGGTTCCGGCGCGGCCGAAGTCCCGCATCGGTACGCCGGTCCGCGGTGGCCGGCTGGGGATGGCCGAGTCCGGGACGCCCAGGCCGTCGTCGCGGGCGCCGCCAACCCAGTGCGCGGTCTCGGCCCGCTGCGCGGGGTCGGTGACGGTGACCGCGTCGGCGTGGGCCACCGCGGATGCCAGGTCGGCGGCCTGGTCCGGGCGTACCAGATGCAGGTGTACGCCCTCAGCCTCGGCGGCGGAGCGCAGCCGGTCGATCGCCTCCGGCGGCACGGGCGTCTCGCTGACCGCACGCCGGTCGGCATGCCGGACCTCGGCAGCCTGGAACAGGCGCATCGCCTCGGCGGTGACCGGCGTGTGGTCGGCGGCCGTGACGCGGGCCAGCTGGTCGGGCTCCGTCGGCTTCGGGAACCGGCTCACCGCCGCCTGCCAACCCTGCGCCGCCAGCGCGGTCCGCGCGTGGTGCAGGGCCGCGCCGCAGCTGAGCAGCAGCAGGTGGCCGTGCGGGTCGGCGACGGTCAACTGCCGGGTACGGTCGGCGTACAGGTCCAGCTCGTCCGCACCGACCCGCCAGTGCCACGGCTGGGTGTTGTGGACCGACGGAGCCAGGCCCGCGGCAGCGGCGGCCTCGGCGAATGCCGCGGCACGGGATGGCGTTTCGCCGGTGGTGTGCCCTGTGCCCATGTCGTACCACTTTAGTCGGTCACGTTGACGACGTCGCGGACCGGTCGGCGCGGGGCCGCCCAGTAGGCCGATGACGGGTTCGGTTTCGTAGTCGCAAGTCCAGCCAGGCCGATTCGCGTCGGGCCGCGGAGCCTAGCCGGGCCCGGTGCTCCGGCGGGACGGGCAGGCCCAGGAACGGGTGGCGGCCTCGACCGCGGTAGTAAACCCGGTCCAGGTCAACGTCGTGGCGGTACTCACGCCACCACGATTCCCGCCAACGATCGCCGCCCGATAGGGCCACAGGTCACATCCGCGCAGGCATCGAGGCTCTACTCGGCCGTACGGGGTGGACGGACGCTGAATGCAGGTGCCGGCCGATCCGGCCGGCCGCGAGCGGCGAGGTGTGCGATGGCCCGTACCCATGTGTCGGTCCGCCGGACAGGCGTGGCCGGATGGCCGGTGGTCACGGTGATGAACCGGCCTGTCGTTGCCATCCCGGTCGACGCCTCGCTGGTGGATGCGCTGCGGAC
>DASRRF010000654.1:0-3845 GCA_035695905.1 Micromonosporaceae bacterium
CCCCCCCGACACTGCAAGCGGCGGATCACGACCGCGGGAGATACCGGGTGAGGTGGACGGCCGCGGTCACCTCGACCGGTTCCGGGAGTACGGCGATCCGCCCGGCGAGCACCCCGGGATCGGTGTGCCAGGCGCTTGGCCCCATCCCGACGAGCGCGGCCACCCCGGCGTGGGTCAGCTCCAGCCGGCGACGCAGCGGATCGGTGCCGGCCGGCGTGAACCGTCCGGCCAGCCCAGCGGCCACCCGGTCCTGCTTGGCCGGATCGACCTGCAGCAACCCGAGCGCCTCGACCAGCTCCCGTAGGTGATCCGCGGCCGGGGTGACCACCAGCAACGCCCCGCCCGGGTCGAGCACCCGGTGGAACTCGGCCGGGTTGCGCGGGGCGAAGACGTTGAGGATCAGGCGGGCGGCGCCGTCGGCTACCGGCAGCGCGCGCCACGCGTCGCAGCGGACCGCGAACGCGCGCGGATGGGCGCGGGCTGCGCTGCGTACCGCCGGCCTGGAGGAGTCAAGCGCGAGCCCGACGGAGGCCGCGCCGGCCGACAGGACCGCGGCCAGGTGATAGCCGGTGCCCGCCCCGACATCGAGTACCAGACCGGGCCTGGAGAACTCGGCGAGGGCGGACGAGATGAACGCGTAGTGGCCGGCGGCGAGGAACTCCGCCCGGGCGGCCACCATCGACGCGCTGTCCCCGTCGTGCCGCAGCTGCCCGGCCAGGTTCAGGTAGCCGTGCCGGGCGATGTCGTAGGCGTGCCCCCGGGCGCAGCGCACGGACCGGTCGGCGAGAGCCAGCTCGCCACGGCATACCGGGCAGCGAAGATACCTCAGTACGCCGACTAAGGTCTGGCTATGGCTGCACCGTCCCATGAGGAGATTGTCAAGGCACCCAAGGCGCTGCTGCACGACCACCTCGATGGCGGACTGCGGCCGGCCACGATCATCGAGCTGGCCGCCGAGATCGGGCACGAGCTGCCTAGCACGGACGCCGCCGGGCTGCAGGAGTGGTTCATCGAGGCGGCCGACTCGGGTTCGCTGGAGCGGTACCTGACCACGTTCGCGCACACCGTCACAGTGATGCAGACGCTGCCCGCGCTGTACCGGGTGGCCGCGGAGTGCGCGCTGGACCTGGCCACCGATGGCGTCGTGTACGCCGAGGTGCGGTTCGCGCCGGAGCAGCACCTGCAGGCCGGCCTGGCGCTGCCCGAGGTGGTGGAGGCGGTGCTGGCCGGGTTCGCCGACGGCGCGGAGCAGGCAGCGGCGGCGGGTACCCCGATCCGGGTGGCCACCCTGCTGACCGCGATGCGGCACGCGGCCCGGTCGATGGAGATCGCCGAGCTCGCGGTGGCCTACCGCGACCAGGGCGTGGTCGGCTTCGACATCGCCGGGGCCGAGGCGGGCTACCCGCCCACCCGGCACCTGGACGCGTTCGAGTACCTGCAGCGGGAGAACTTCCACTTCACCATCCACGCCGGCGAGGCGTTCGGGCTGCCGTCGATCTGGCAGGCGATCCAGTGGTGCGGGGCGGACCGGCTGGGGCACGGGGTCCGGATCGTGGACGACATCTCGTTCGACCGGCGGTTGGGCCGGTTGGCGGCGTACGTCCGGGACAAGCGGATCCCGCTGGAGTTGTGCCCATCGTCGAACGTGCAGACCGGTGCCGCGCCGTCGATCGCCGCGCACCCCATCGGGCTGCTCCGCGACCTGCGCTTCCGGGCCACGGTCAACACGGACAACCGGCTGATGAGCGGCACCTCGATGTCCCGCGAGATGGCGCTGCTGGTGGAGGCGTTCGGCTACGGCTGGGCGGAGTTGCAATGGTTCACCATCAACGCGATGAAGAGCGCGTTCATCCCGTTCGACGAGCGGTTGGCGATCATCAATGAAGTGATCAAGCCGGCGTACGCCAAGCTCGTCGGCTAACCTTCCGCCGTGATCTTCAAACCCCGCGCGGTGCTCGCGGGCGTGCCCGTCGCGGTCCTGCTCTGCTACGGGTACCTCCGGATGGCGCGTACCCAGCCGATCAACGCGGACGGGGCGAGCAACGCGATCCAGGCTTGGGACATGCTGCACGGCAACCCGCTGCTGCGCGGCTGGACCGTCACGGACGTGTCGTTCTACACCACGGAGCTGATCCAGTACGCGATCGTCGAACTGGTGCACGGGTACCGGGCGGACGTGATCCCGGTGGCCGCGGCGATCACGTACACGCTGCTCGTCCTGCTGGTGGCGGTGGTCGCGAAGGGCACCGCGACCGGGTGGGTCGGGCTGGCCCGGGTCGCCATCGCGGTGGCCGTGGTGCTGGTACCCGCCCCGGAGACCGGGTACGTCATCCTGCTCGGCTCGCCGGATCACACCGGCACCGCGGTACCGCTGCTGCTCACCTGGTTGGTGCTGGACCGGTGGGGGTCCCGCCGCTGGGCGCCCTACGCGGTCGCGCTGATGCTCGCCTGGGGGCTGATCGGCGATCCGTTGGTGCTGTTCGTGGGCGTGGCCCCGCTCGTTGCGGTGAGCTTGCTCCGCCTCTTGCGCGGCCGTTTTCTGTGGCGTGGCCTGGACGGTCGGCTGGCCGCCGCCGGCCTGTCCAGCGTCGTCCTGGCCCAGCTTTTCCTTCTGGGGGTACGCCGTGCCGGCGGCTTCCGTACCCACCCGCCGATCCTCGAGCGCAGCCCGTTGCACGCCTACGGCGAGCGGGCCTGGATCGCGGTCAAGGGGCTGGCGGCCAACTTCGGCGGGTACCTCCCCGATCAGCACGGGCCGGCCGGCGTGGCGATCGGCGTACTGCACCTGGCCTGTGCCGCGCTGGCGCTCTACGCGTTCGCGGTGACGCTGCGCCGGATCGGTTCGGCGGACCGGCTCCACGCGGTGTGGGCGATCGGGATCGTGGTGAACCTGGCCGCGTTCGTCGTCTCCGCGCTGCCGGCGGATCTGATGGCCGCCCGGCAGCTCGCCGTCGTGCTGCCATACGGGGCCGTGCTGGCCGCCCGGGTCTGCGCGGACCGGCTGGTGTCCTGGCGGCTGGTGCCCGCGCTCGCCGGCGTACTGCTGGTGTTCGCCGGTACGTTCGTGGTCCAGGCTGGCGCCCGGCCGGTACCGCTGGCGAACGAGCCGCTGGTCGCCTGGCTCACCGCCAACGACCTGCGGCACGGCATCGGGAACTACTGGACGGCGAACAACATCACGCTGGCCAGCGGCGGGCGGGTGACGGTGGCGCCGGTGACCGGCGGCGACCACATCCGGGGCTACCGCTGGGAGTCCACAGTGGACTGGTACGACCCAGCGCGAGACGCCCGGTTCCTTCTCGTGGATCTCGAGGAGTCCTCGCCGGAGGTCACGCTCGCCGCAGCGGCCGCGCAGTTCGGGCCACCGGTCGAGCGGCGCGACTTCGGCCGGGTCGCCGTGCTGCGGTACGACCACAACCTGCTGGTCGGCCTGACCGCGTACTGCGTACCGGGGGTCGCGCCGAGCATGGCGGACTGCTAGTTCACCGGTTGCCCGGCTATCCGCGCCCTGCGCATAGACGGGCACGTGGGTCTTGCCGCAGGCTCCCCGGTGGGCTAGACGGTTCGTCGCTATCACCGCGGTGTCCCCCTGCTGCCGGTCTGACCTGCGATATGGGCTCGCGATCGGGTGCCAGGTCGGTACGGCGCTTCGCCGACGATTGCACCATTTTTCCGGCAGCACATGACTTTCCGGTTACAGCGGGCGTGCCGGCGATGCCACTAGGCGTTCCTGTTTCGTCACTATCTGTAAGACATTGTCAACGGCCAGCTACGAATCCACCGGTTGGTCGCACCCCTGGTCCCTAGCGGCCAACCTGGACTTTCTTCTTGACACGAGGCGTGAT
>DASRRF010000655.1:0-2120 GCA_035695905.1 Micromonosporaceae bacterium
TTCCAGCGACCGCGCTGATGAGGCCGATAGCTGCGAAGATTATCCCAGCGGCTTCCTCAGCACCCACAGCTGGCGACCATACATTGACGTCGGCCAGTTGATGGTCGGATCAACGACATCCACGGCACCGCCGGCTGGCACGCCGCACCGCTCCGTATGCGTACCGTAGATGTCCATGCCGGGTGATGCCGCACACGGGTGGTGGCCGGAGGCGGCGCTGCTGGCCGCTTTCGTTGGGTTGACCTGCGCCCTGGCGGCCGGCGCGTTCCTCGACGTCGACCTGGGCGTACGGGACTGGTGTGACACGCATCGAGCGGAGCCGCTGCGCCTGGCGGCCCGCGGGCTCAACTTCGTCGGGTCGGCGAACCTGCTGGCACCCATCCTGCTCGGCTTGGCCGGGATCGTGGGCATACGGCGGCGGACCGCGCGACCTGTGCTGCCGGTCCTGTTGACGCTGGCGGCCGGCTATGCGGTCGTCGTACCGCTGAAGATGCTCGCGGACAGATCGGCGCCGCACTCGGCCCACGCCAACGCGGTTGAGCTGTTCGCCAACGACAGCGGCTGGTCGTACCCGTCCGGGCACGTGGTCAACGCGGTCATCTGGTACGGGCTCGTGGTGGTGCTGCTCGACGCCGTGCTGCGCCGGCCGTTGCCCGATCCGGCGCGGCGGCTGATCCGGGTGCTGCCGGTGGTCATCGTCACGGCGACGGTTACCTACCTCGGCTTCCACTGGTTGACCGACGCCGCGGCCGGGCTGCTGCTGGGCCTCGCGCTGGACCGCGTACTGCGCCGGGTCCGCTGGGTCCAGCGGTCACCGCGCGTCCGAGACCAGGTTCTCGTTTGATCGGCCGAACACGGTAGCGATATCCATATCAGGACCAGATATCGGGTACCTGGGTCAACGGGCGTCCGGTCGGGAGCATCGGCCGGATGTGGGTTGCCCGGTGCGGGTGATTGCTGCTCCCGAGATAGATATCACGGTGCTGTGGTCGCGCGGGGACTCCGAGCCCGCACCTCCCGCACCCGGGCCTTGCGGCGCGACGGTTCCGCCTGGCACGCCGGACACCAGTACGCGTTGCGCCCGGCCAGGTCCCCGCGGGAGACCGCGGTGCCGCAGACCAGGCAGGGCTGTCCGGCGCGGCGGTAGACGTAGACCTCGCCGCCGTGCCGGTCCACCCGGGGCGGGCGGCGCATCGCCTCCGGCGTGTGTACAGAGTGGACGGTGTCGATCCGGCCGTGTTCGACGCCCTCGCGCATCAGCGCGCACAGGTCGGTCCAGAGCGATGCCCACGCGCCGGGGTCGAGCTCGCGGCCGGGCCGGGTGGGCGGGATCGCGGCCCGGAAGAGCACCTCGGTCGTGTAGATCAGCCCGGCACCGGCCACTATGGACTGATCGAGCAGCAGCGCGCCGAGCGGCTTGCGGCTGCGGGCCAGCTTCGCGTACGCGGCATCCGGGTCGGAGTCGTCGCGCAGCGGGTCGGCGCCCAGCCGTGCGACCAGTGCCCGTACCTCCGGCGGATCCAGCAGGTCGCAGGCGGCCGGGCCGCGCAGGTCCAGCCAGTGCCGGGCGCCGGTCATCCGCAACCGGACCTCGCCGATCGGTGCCGGTGGCCGGCCCGACCCGTCGGTGAACCGACCGTACAGTCCAAGGTGGACATGCAGGCTCACCCCGGCGAAGTGGTGCAGCAGGTGTTTGCCGTACGCCTCGGTGTCGCGCAGGACCTGGCCGGACAGCCGGCTCGCCCCGCCGGCGAAGCGACCCTGCGGGCTGGACACGGCGACCCGCGCGCCGCGGAACAGGTCCCGGTGGCGCGCGGCGAGACGGTGGATCGTATGTCCCTCGGGCACGGGACCACGGTACCGACATGATTCGGGCCGGCACCCGAAGGCGCCGGCCCGAAAGAGTGCCGATCAGGGTAGGAACGACTCGACGTACACGTCCTGGTTGGCGGCGTTGACCCCGGGGCGACCCCGGAAGTCGGTCCACGCCGCGGTCGCGACACCGTTGCTGCCGAGCACGGCCTGGGTGTAGTCGCCGATGAAACCGCCGTTCGCGAACTGGATGAACGGGTTGGAGCCCTCGCTGGTCAGCCGTTGCTGGCTGGCGAAGTTGTCGCTGG
>DASRRF010000656.1:0-2013 GCA_035695905.1 Micromonosporaceae bacterium
GTTCAGCGCCCCGCCGCTGATCGCCATGCCGCCGGTGGGTACGTGCATGTTGCAGTCGAACAGGCCGCCACTGGGTGCGAACGCGATCGGGATCACCGCGTACGCGTTGCTGCCGGCCCGTACCGAGGTGGAGATGTAGTCGCCGAACATCCGGCCCTGCGACGTGTTCGGCAGCCAGGACAGCGTCATCGGCCCGGCGATCTGGGTCGCCGCGCTCCAGGTGCCGCCGCCGTTCGTCGAGGAGATGAACCCGACGTTGAGCTGGCAGGTGCTCGCCGAGCAACCGCGCTGCGAGTAGAAGTAGTACGTCAGGCCAATCCTGGCACCATTGCCGGACGTGCTCTTGTCCACCCCGATGCCCGGCGTGAAGTGCTCCACCGTGCTGCTGGTCGGGTCGATCGGCACCCGGATCGGGGCGGCCCACGTGGTCTCACTGGTGGACTTGGCGATCACGATGTCGTTGCTCGGGCAGCCGGACCGGAACCGGCAGTCCGCCCACGCCACGTACGCCGTACCCGCCGAGTCGATTTCGGCCGACGGCAGCGGCGACTCGCGCAGCCCACCGCCCGCGGCGTGGTGACTGATCGAGCTCACCAGTACGGTGGACCGCCAGCTGGCCCCGCCGTCGATCGAGCGGAACGAGCGGATCTGGGAGGCGTTGGTCGCCCGGTAGGGCACCAGGACTGTGCCGTTAGGCCGGACCACCGGCTGCCCGCCGAGTCCGGTGGCGCCACCGTTCGGAGACAGCTTCGCGCCCCAGGTGAGGCCGCCGTCGGTGGACCTGGTCATCCGGATCGCGTTGCCGCTGGTGATGTCGTACTGGGTGTAGCAGTTGCCGAAGAACGGGCTCGACGTGGTGTTGTCGCAGACGATCCAGTTCTTGTCCAGGCTGCCGGTCGCGGTGGTGATCGGGTTGCTCCAGGTGAGCCCGCCGTTCGTCGACCGGCTGGTCAGTACGTCCACACTGGACGAACGGATGCCGAGCGACGAGATCAGCCACACGTTGTCCTGCGCGTCGAACGCCACCGCGGGGTCGCTGATCTGGGCGTACGGCCCGGGTGGCGTGGCGTTGCCGGTGGTACCCGGCAGGAAACCCTGGGTCCAGGTGGCGCCGCCATCGGTCGACGTGGAGAAACCGATGTTGGACGAGCCGCCGCCGGAGACCCGGCCGACCTGGAACGCGGAGACGATCGTGTTGCCGAACGTGAACGTGTCCGGCTCGACCTCGGTACGGTGCTGCGCTTGGGTGTCGTTGTACGGGTCGGTGCTCACCCTGGTCACCGGTACGTTCGCGTACGCGGGTGAGCTCGCCATGACCAGTACGGCGACGGCGGGGATCACCAGCGCGGCGCCGCGTAGGGATAGTCGGAGAAGACGCATGCTGCGGTCACCTCTGGACGTTGGTGGAAGATGTGCCGCCCCGCCGGAGCGCCCCCGCAGAACGGCAGGTCCGGCTATGACCTCGACGGCTGTCTATCAAAGCTGGCGGAAAGTTGAAACCGGAAGGAATATGATTCCGCACCTTCCGTAAGCACGCGCATTTCGGGTCGGTCAGTGTTGAACAACACTGCGCAGGGCGCGCAGATACCGCCCGGTGACCCAACTCTGCAAAGCCCGGGTAACCGGACCACCGAGCCGGGTGTACCACCGGGCCAGCCGGCTGAACGCCCGTACCTCGAAGCGCACCACGCCGTCCGGCGCAAGTGACACCTCGAACGCCTCCTCGCCGGACGTTGGGTGCCCGGGCAGCGTGCCGATGCCGAACCCGAACCTGGTTGCCTCGTCAACGAGCCAGACGACGCGGCACGGTGCCCACAGCCGCAGCCGCCCGATCCCGAGACCGCTGGCGAACTCGACGCCCACCGCGACCCGCGGGGCGTCGGTGCGTACCCGCAGCCCGGCCGTCCGGAGCATGCGCCAATCGCGCAGGCCCGCCGCCGCGGCGGCGAAGTCCGCGCCGCCGTGGCCGACCACCAGACTGCGGCGGACCACCCGGTAACCGGTCGCCGGCAA
>DASRRF010000657.1:0-1900 GCA_035695905.1 Micromonosporaceae bacterium
CCTTCACCTGCAGCGCCTGGTTGCCCTTGCGGCTCTCGACCACCCCGAACTCGACCCGCTGTCCGGGCTTGAGCTCCGCCACCCCGGCCGGTAGGGCGGCCTTGTGCACGAACACGTCGCCACCGTCGTCACGGGTGAGGAAGCCGAAGCCCTTCTCCGTGTCGTACCACTTGACTCGACCCGTCGGCACCGCTGACCTCAACCTCTCCCGTGACCCTCGGGCAGCGCTCCGGTTGCCCGACCACCAAGGCTAGTCACCGACGCCGGGCGGCCCAAGCCGAATCTCCTACGATTCTGCGCCAACCAGCCGGCGAACCCGGTCAGGTCGGTGAGTACGACGCCGGCGCCCGCGGCGGTCAGTTCGTCCACTGTGCACGGTCCGGTGGCCACGCCGACGGCGACCGCCGCCGCGGCCCGGGCCGCCCGTACGTCCGCGGTGTGGTCGCCGACGTAGATCGCCACATCGTGCTCGGCCAGCGCGGCGGTCTTGCCGTCCGCGAAGCGTTCCCCGACGACCTCGTCGGCGGTGAGGCCGACGTGCGCCAGGTGCAGCCGGGCCAGCCGGGCGATCTTCGAGGTGACCACGATCACCCGCCCGCCCAAGGCACGTACGGCGGCAACCGCGGACGCCGCGCCGGGTAGCACGGGTGAGCCGGCGATCGCATGGGCCGGGTACAGCTCCCGGAACGTGGCCACCGCCGACTCGATGTCATCCGGCGGGAACCACTCGGCGATCTCCTGGCGCAGCGGTGGCCCGAGCCGGCTCACCGCAAGTTCGGCGTCGACGTAGACCCCGGTCTGCTCGGTCAGCGCGCGGTAGCAGGCGGCGATCCCCGGTCGTGAGTCGATCAGTGTCATGTCCAGGTCGAACCCGACCGTCAACCGGCGCACGCCCACGCGATCATCGTACCCGCGCTGAGATCTTGGAAGGCCGCGGGGAGCGCGGCCGGAGGCGGGCCGCAGGCATTGACAGATGGAGATCGAGTGACTACCGTCACTTTTACTTTTAACAAACTTTCCTAAAGAACCCAGCAACCCTGGGGAGATGCCATGCGCAGGTTGAAGACGCTCCTGGTCGGTACCGCCGTCGTCGCCGTCACGCTCGCTCTGGCGCCAAGCACGCCGGCCCTGGCCGCCGGGCTGACCGCCACCTTCTCGAAGTCCTCCGACTGGGGCACCGGGTACGAGGGCAAGTACACGATCACCAACGGGACCACCGCCGCGGTGAACTGGCGGGTGGAGTTCGACCTGCCGACCGGCTCGACCATCTCGTCGTTCTGGGACAGCAGCCTGACCAAGTCCGGCAACCACGTGGTTGTCGTCGGGACCTGGAACGCGTCGCTGGCCGCGGGTACCACGACCAGCTTCGGCTGGATCGGCGCGCCGGGCGGGGTGACACCGAGCGGCTGTACGGTCAACGGCGGCTCCTGCGACGGCTCGGCCGCGGACACCACGCCGCCGACCACCCCGGGCACGCTGTCCAGCCCGTCCAAGACCAGCACCAGCGTCAACCTGTCCTGGGGCGCGTCCACCGACGCCGGCGGCAGTGGGCTGGCCGGGTACAACATCTACCGCAACGGAGCCACCACGCCGACCGCACAGACCAGCGGAACCGGCACCACGTTCAGCGACACCGGCCGTACCCCGAACACCACGTACACCTACGTGGTCCGGGCCCGCGACGGTGCCGGGAACATCTCCGGAGCCAGCAACCAGATCTCGGTGACCACCGATCCGCAGACCACCGACACCACCCCGCCGACCACGCCGGGCACGCTGAGCAGCCCGAGCCACTCGTCGTCCACGGTGGATCTGTCCTGGGGCGCGTCCACCGACACTGGCGGCAGCGGGCTGGCCGGGTACAACATCTACCGCAACGGAGCCACCACGCCGACCGCAC
>DASRRF010000658.1:0-3263 GCA_035695905.1 Micromonosporaceae bacterium
GCCGCGCCAGGCCATGTTGTCCAGCTCGAAGTCACCGTGGCAGAACCCGTACCCGAGCCGGGTCCTGGGCAACGTGGACAGCGCACCGGCCAGTGCGCCGATGGCCGTCGAGAGGGCCGGGTCGCCGTCGAAGGCCAAATCTTCGAACCAGTCCGGCAGACCGTCGTGGTACTGGCAGTCGCGGTGCAGCCGGGCCAACGCGGCGCCCCAGGCCCGGGCGCGTTGCGGCGTCAGCGAGTCGACATCGAGCTGTTCGCCGGGCGCCGTCTGGACCAGCATCGCGTGTACCGGACCGTTGTCTGTGGACACTGTCTCCACCAGGTCGCCGTTCGTCGACGGCACCGGCTCGGCCACCGGCAGTCCTTCATCGTGAAGCCGGCGCATCAGCCCGGCGACCCTGCTCACCCGATCCCGATCGCGGTAGGCCGCCGGCAGGAACCGCAGGTACGCCGTACCGCCGATGGTGAAGACGTGGTTCGCGCTGGTACGGCAGTGCCGGGCGGCACCGGGCGGGTACCCCCACGCCGCGGCGACCCGATCGGCCGCCGGGCTGCACCCGGCGGCGTCCACGGTCTGAGCAAACCGGCGGATCTGTGACAGTGGGAGCATCAGTCGATGAGGGCCGAGTACACCAGCTGGCGCAGCTGCGGCCGGATCGGATGGGTAATGGACGGCAGCAGCTGGGCGAAGAACATCGTGGTGAGCTCCTCGGCCGGGTCGACCCAGAACACCGTGCTCGCCGCCCCGCCCCAGTAGTACGTGCCGACGCTGCCCGGTACCCGGCCAGGTACCGGATCCCGGAGGATGGCGAAGCCGAGACCGAACTCGACGCCGTCGAACGTGGTCTCGGCGAAGCCGCCGGTGCTGAGCTGGCCCAGATCCTGACCGCCGGGCAAGTGGTTGCGGGTCATGAAGCGCACCGTACGGCTGCCGAGCAGGCGTACCCCGTCGAGCTGACCGCCGCGCAGCAGCATCTGGGTGAACCGGTGGTAGTCCGCCGCGGTGCTGACGATTCCGCCGCCGCCGGAGAACAGGGTGGGCCGCTGCGCCGCCCATGCCCCGATCTCGTCCAGCCGGGCGGCCAACCCGGTACCCGGATCGGGGGTGTAGAGCGCGGCCAGCCTGGACGCGTCGCAGTCGTCGACCCACCAGCGGGTGTCGGTCATGCCCAGCGGCCCGAGGATGCGCTCGGCGAGCAACGCCTCAAGATCCTGCCCGGAGACCAGCTCCAGAATCCGGCCCAGCACGTCGGTGGCGACCGAGTAACCCCACGCGGTGCCGGGCTGGAACAGCAGCGGCAGCCGGGACCACGTCTGGCACGCGGCGGCCAGGTCGACACCCTTGGGCGCACCGAAGTCGTACCCCTGCGCCCGGTAGAGCGCGTCCACCACGGAGGTCTGCAGGAACCCGTAGGTCAGTCCGGCGGTGTGGGTGAGCAGGTGCCAGATCCGGATCGGCTCCACCGCGGGTACGGTGAACGGCCGCAGCGCGGAACCCTTGTCGTACACCCGCGGTGCGGAGAACTCCGGCAGCCACCGGGCGATCTCGTCGGTCAGCTCGAACC
The DNA here is from genome assembly GCA_035695905.1 of Micromonosporaceae bacterium. Classification (GTDB taxonomy): domain Bacteria; phylum Actinomycetota; class Actinomycetes; order Mycobacteriales; family Micromonosporaceae; genus EFPC-2. The sequence goes on from DASRRF010000658.1 coordinate 1,565, forward strand.
TGCCCTCCTCCCACAGCATCATCGCGGCGACCGAGGTGAGCGGCTTGGTCATCGAGTAGATCCGCCACAGCGTGTCCGGCAGCACCGGGGCGGCCGCCTCGCGGTCCCGCGACCCGTATGTCGAGGCGTGCGCGACCTCACCGCGCCGGGTCACCACGAGCTGCCAACCCGCTAACCGGCCGTCGTCGACGTACCGGGCGAAGTGAGAGTCCATTGTGGCCAGTCGAGTCGGGTCGAGACCGACCTGCTCCGGTTGGGTGGTGCGCTCGATGGTCATCGGTGCCGCCGGACGAAGTCGGCAATCACCGTGCCGAGCCGTTCGCCGGCGTCCTCCTGCAGGAAGTGACCGGCGCCGTCGAGCACCGGATGGTCCACCCCGGCCGCACCCGGAATGGACCGTTGCAGGATCGGCGCCATCGCGGCGGTGATCGGATCCCGGTCGCTGAACGCCACCAGGAACGGCTTGTCCCATGTGGACAGCCGGGACCAGGCCGCCCGGTTCGCCTCCGACGCCGGATCGTCGGGCGAGGTCGGCACGAGACCGGGCATCGCCCGTACCCCGGCCAGGTAGGTCTGGTCCGGGAACGGCGCGGCATACGCGGCGAGCACCCCGGCGGGCAGCGTGGTCTGGCAGCCGGACTGGACCAGCCGGCACACATCCAGATCCGGCGCGGTCTGCACGACCTCACGGAACTGCCACCAGACCGCAGGCATCGCCTGGTCACCGGTGGGCAGGCCGGTGTTGGCGGCAACCACCCGGGCGAACCGGTCCGGATGCTCTGCGGCCAGCCGCAGCCCGATCAGCCCACCCCAGTCCTGCCCGACCACGGTCACCCCGCGCAGGTCCAGCGCGTCGAAGGCGAACGCGCGGATCCACTCCACGTGCCGGGCGTAGCTGTAGTCGGCGATCTCGGCCGGCTTGTCCGAGCGACCGAAGCCGATCAGGTCCGGCGCGATGGCCCGCAGTCCGGCATCGGCGAGTACGGCCATCACCCGGCGGTACAGGAACGACCAGCTCGGCTCGCCGTGCAGCAGCAGGATCGGCTCGCCGTCCGGCGGGCCGGCCTCCACATAGGCCAGTCGTACGCCGTTGACGTCCACATAGGACGGCGGGTACGCGAAGTCGGGTAGCTCGGTGAAGCGTTCCTCGGGGGTGCGCAGCACTCGCATCCGCTCAGCGTGCCATAACATCCCGGCTTCTGGCGCGCTCGGCATAGGTGAGCGTCACATCAACCGCGGTGACCGCCTGGGCGATGTGCTCCGGCGTACGCGGACCGATGACCACCGCGGTGACCGCCGGGTCGCCGACCACCCAGGCCAGCGCGAGGGTGCTCAGCGACAGCCCGCGCTCGGCGGCGAACCCGGCGAGCCGGTCGATCGCCGCGTAGGTGGCCTCGGTGTTCCACGGTTGGTACGGCTCGGGCCGCAGGGTCATCCGCGACCCGGCTGGAAACGGTTGCCCGGACCGGTACTTGCCGGTCAACCAGCCGCCGGCCAGCGGGCTGTGCGCGGTGAACCCGATGCCGTGCCGGGCGCACAGCGCGAAGACACCGTCCGCCGCGTCGCGTTCCAGCAGGCTGTACCCGGACTGCAGGTTCACCGGCGCGGCCAGACCGCTGTGTGTGGCGGCATGGACCGCGGCGTCCACTTCGGACTCGGCGAAGTTGCTCAGCCCGGCGTGGCGTACCTTGCCGGCCCG
>DASRRF010000659.1:0-4358 GCA_035695905.1 Micromonosporaceae bacterium
CGCAGTCGCGCTGGTCGCCGTGGTGTGGCTCGCCCTCTGGCCGTTCATAGTCTGGCGTAGCACGCATTACGTGTTCACGAATGAGCGAGTGCTGCTGCAATATGGCGTGTTCTCCCGGGACCGCCGCGACATCCCGCTCGCCCGGGTCAACGACCACTCGATGAGCCAGCGGTTCATCGAACGGTTGCTGGGCTGCGGCACGCTGACGATCGAGTCAGCCGGCGAGCGCGGCCAGTCGGTCCTCACCGAGATCCCCGGCGTGGAGAAGGTCCAGACCACGCTGTACGAACTGGTCGAGGCGGATCGCGACAAGCACACGATCAGCGACGACGAGCTCAAGCGGGCGGTCAAGGACGGCCAACAGGAGTAACGGCGGGCATGGCCGCGCCGTTGGTTCAGCGGCGCGGCCGGTCCAGCTGGACGGCGAGCGGCTGATCCAGCTCGGCCTCCAGCGGCGCGGTCAGCTCCTCGAACTCCTGCTGCACCGGCACAGTGAGCACGGCGGAGGCCTTGGCCGGAGCCGGGAAGACGAAGGTTCGGTACGCCCAGAACCGGAAGACCGTACCGAGGGCCACCCCGAACGTCTTCGCGACATTCAGCACGAGCAGGCCGGTCAGGCCGAGACCGTACTTGGCCAGCGCCAGCACACCCAGCTCGATCATGAGGCCGGCCAGGTTGAACGCGAAGAACAACACGTACTCCCGGCGCACCGCCGACTTGGGCCGGTCGCGGTAGGTCCAGTGCCGGTTCATGAAGTACGAGCACGTGGTGGCGACCACGGTGGCGATCACGTTCGCCTTGAGCTGTCCCTGCGGGAAGACGGTCAGCACGAGCGCGTTGAAGACCGCGTAGTTGATCACCAGGTTGACCACGCCAACGGTGCCGAACTTCGCGAACTCGCCGGCTAGCTTCTGCAACCGCTGCAGCGGCATGGGGACAACGCGCACCCGGACACCTTACGCCGGCACGGCAAGACCGGACGACCGACGGTCGGATTTGTTGACGAGATCACCCTGTGTGGTCGACCGCCGACGCCTCGACGAGTACCGGCTGCGGCGCCGGCGCCACGAACACGAACGTCCGGTACGCCCAGAAGCGGAACATCGTGCCCAGCCCCATACCGACGACCATCGCCGAGATGTTGTCCGCCAGCCGGGTCTGGTATATCTCCGGCCAGAACCGGCCGAGCAGATCGTGGCTCAACCACAGGCAGGCCAACCCGATCCCGAGCCCGACCGCGTTGAACGCGAAGTACAGCAGGTACTCCCGGGTCAGGTTGGACCGCTCGCGGTGCCGCCAGGTCCAGGACCGGTTGCCGATGAACGCGACCGTGGCGGCGATCACCGTGGCGATCGTCTTGGCCGGTAGCCACCACATCGTGCCGAGCAGCACGTTGAAGATCACTGAATCCACGACGTACGCGATGATCCCGACCGTGCCGAACTTGCCCAACTCATGGACGAGGCTACGGAACAGAGACACGCCGTTCAGCGTACCGGGTCAGGACGGCGGGCTGGGCACGGCGACGGCGAGCACACCGACGTCGAGCGGGTCCAGCCCGGCCCGTACGGTCACCGCGGCGACCGGGCCGGCCAGCGGCGAGCGAGCTGTCGCAATGTCGACACCGAGGGTGTTCCACCGGCACGGGATCGGCAGGCCCAGGCACTCGATCGCGCCCGCGGCCGTACCCCGCCCGACGTTGTCGACCAGCGTCGCGTCGCCGAGCAGCAGCGCGTCGCCGGGCAGGCCGGGATCGCCGTCCCAGGCAGCCAGGCCGATCTCGACCGGTGCACCGCGGGTGCCGGTCACCGCCACCGAGAGCGGGTTCATCCCGTGCAGCGCGGCCGGCCCTTCGTACACGGCCAGGTCCACCACCGGCGTCCGGGCATCCTCATAGACCACCGTCAGCACCCAACCGGCATACCTGCCGGGTCCGCCGGGCAGCGCGGCAGCGTCGGTGGTCACCCACCACGCACCCGGGCCGCCGTCGCGCACCAGGTCGGTTACCTGGGTGTACGCCTGCCAGAGCGGTCGATCTCCGAAGGCGGGGCGGGTGGTCCGCTCCGGCCGTACCAGATGCCAACCGCCGGTGGGACCACGCAGGGTGACCGACCCGGGTGGGGTGACCGCCGACGCGGCCCAGGACAGGCCGGCCCAACGCACCCGGGCGCCGGCCGGCACGGTGAGCACCGCCCCGCTGGCGGCCTGCCCGGCAGCCAGGCCGGCCGGTGGCACCGGATCACCAGGACCGGGCCGGTACGGCACCATCGGGACCAGCTGGTTGTCCACCGCGTTGACCAGGCACAGCGGGCGCGGCTGGCAGGACAGCAGGGTGTTGCCGGCCAGCGCGGTGCGCAGCCGGCCGGTTGCCGCGTACCCGACGCGCATCTGGGGCGGGGCCACCGCGACCCGCAGGCGGGCCTCGGCCGTGCGCCCGCCGGCGCCGACCACCACCCGCAGCGGCCGGAACCCGGTGACCCAGCTTTCCACCGTCACCGGTACCCGGGCCGTGGTGCTGCGCCCGGCCGGCAGCGCGCCGCGGGTGCACCCGGCGCCGTCCTTGAACGCCGTGCAGCGCCAGCCGTCCCCGGCCCCCGGCGCGCGCAGCCGTACCCCGACCGGCAGTTGCACCGCGAGCGTGAGCGACGGGCCGGACCGGTCGAGGTACGCCGCCTCCGGCTGCCGGACGGTGATCGGCAGCTCACCCGGGCCGCCGGCGACCAGGTCCGGGGTGCCGGCGGTGAGCGCCATCCGCGGCGGCGCGGGCCGGCTCGCCGCGGCGACCCGGGGCGGCGGCTGGTGCCGGTGCACGGCCGGGGTGGGCAGCGGCTGAGCGGGTAGCGGCAGCGGCGGGTCGGGTAGCTGGGTGGCCGGCCGGTCGATCGGCGCCGCCGCGGTCGGACCGGCGGTCTGCGCCTCGGGCGGCGCCTGCGGACCGGCGACCAGGGTCACCGTGAGTAGCCCGGCGCCGAGCAGGCTGGCCGCGGCCAGGCCGGCTCCGGCGGCCACGTTGCCGGAGCCGTACCGGGTGGTCAGCCGGTGGGCGAGCCGGGCCGGCGCGGTCCACCACCAGAGCAGGCCGCCGCCGTGGCCGGCCGCGGTGGCCAGGTAGCCGGCCGCGGAACCGCCCAGCACCAGCGGAGCCAGTACGCCGCGAAGCCCGGAGTTGATCTCAGCGAGCTCGGCGTGCAGCAGCGTGCACGGCGGGCAGGTGTCGAGGTGCGCCTCCACCCTGGACCGGTCGCGTACGCCCAGGCTGCCGCGGACCGAGGCGCCCAGCCGCTCGGCGGTCCAGTGGCAGGTGGCGTCCGCCGTGTCGGTGATGTGCTCCTGCAGGTACATCTGGCGCAGCCGCTCGCGGGCCCGGTAGGCCAGCGCGGCCACCCCGTTGGGGGTGAGCCCGAGCAGCGGCGCGACCTGGGCCGGCGACTCGCCCTCGACCTCGGTGTGCCAGAGCACCACCCGCCAGCGCTCGGGCAGCTTGGCGAACGCACGGGCGGCGTACGAGCGCTCCAACTCGGCCAGCGGCGCGTCCTCGAACGGCACGCCGGGCTCGTACGGCGTGAGGTCGTCGGTGAGCTGGATGCGCCGGTCCCGCCGGCCGCGGTCGTAGCAGACATGCCGCAGGGTGGTCAGCAGGTAGGCGCGGAACGCCAGATCGGGCCCGCGGCCGTCCCGCAGCACACCGAGGACCTTGGCGAACGTCTCGGAGACCAGGTCGTCCACGTCGGCCGGGTCCCGTACCAGCGTGCGAGCCAGCCGCCGGGCCGCGTCCAGGTGCCGGTGGTAGAGCTCGCCGTACGCGTCGACCTCACCCGCGCGTACGGCGGTGAGCAGCTCCGCGTCGCTGCCCTGCGGTGGTGCCGACGTATCTGAATTAACAGTCATGTGCCGCCTCGCGATAAACCGGGGGAAGTTAGGCGATTTGCACGGTTGTTCACACCTTAGGTGCTTCGTGGTGATCGCGGTAGGGCCGGGCGAGGCGTTTGCAGGAAACTGCGCGGTACGCCGGGAAACAGCGCGTGAGAGCGCAGAACCGCCCAAGCTTGTGCAGTTCTTCACAAGCAGGCGTTGTGTCTCGTCCGGCCACCAGGTTTACGCTGTCCGCAACCCCGAACACACAAGGGAGATAGCTATGTCCGCTCCGGCCGTCATATCCGGGCTCGAGGCTCCACCGACCGGGCACCCCAAGCTGCTCGCCTGGGTCCGCGAGGTGGCCGAGCTGACCACCCCAGACCGCGTCGAGTGGTGCGATGGGTCGGACGAGGAGTGGACGCGCCTGACCGACCAGCTGGTCGAGTCCGGCACGCTGACGCGCCTGAACCCGGAGAAGAAGCCGAACTCGTTCTGGTGCGCCT
>DASRRF010000660.1:0-3983 GCA_035695905.1 Micromonosporaceae bacterium
GCTCTGCCCACCCGGTCGGGGCAGAGGCGCCTCTGCCCCGACCGGGTGGGCAGAGCAAAAGGCGCCTCACACATAGCCGCCAACCCACGGAGCTGTCTCAGAATTCGGGATTTCTGCGCAGCATGTGGAACTGAACGATAGATTAGACCGCAATGCGCACCGTACTCATCCTTCGCCGCCGCGGCGGGATCTGCTCCTAAGGCCAGCTCCCCGCCGCGGAGTTCGGCGCTGGCCTGAGTTGACCGCCGTCAACGGGCAGGAGCGAGTGCGAGGTGCACACCCATGCACAACCCACATCAGTCGCCTCCAGGGTCTATCGACCCGGGCTGCGCGCTGCCCTGGCCACGGTTACCGGTGACCCCGGCCGGCCAGCAACGGCGCCCCGTGTATGCCACACCCTGGAAGGAACTGTCATGTCGCCAGATCTGAGAGCGGCACAGCGACACCCCAAGCCCGAGCCGCCTGAGGACGCGCGCGAGCAGGCTCGCCGGGCACTGCAGACGTCGATGGACACGAGGCAGTAGGTAACTACCGTTCGGCGATTGCGAGCCTTACGGCTCGTGTGTCACCATCGCGGCGATGACGTCCGCGACGAGCACCACGACCGCCACGCAGCCGCAGCCAACCCTCCGGCGGGTGGCCGCGTTGGCCCTCCCCGCGCTCGTGGTGCTCGCCGCGGAGCCGCTCTACGTGCTGGTGGACACGGCGGTCGTCGGGCACCTCGGCCGTACCCCGCTCGCCGCGCTCGCCATCGGCGGGAGTGTGCTCTCCGTCGCCGCCTGGCTCGGTACGGTCCTGGCGTACGGCACAACCAGCCGTTCGGCGCGGCGGTTCGGGGCCGGTCAGCGGGGCGTCGCGGTCGCCGAGGGCGTGCAGGCGTCCTGGCTCGCCCTCGCGGCCGGCGTGGTCATCGCGGTTGCCGCGCAGTTCGGGGCCGGCCAGCTCACCCGTACCCTGGCCGGAGCCAACCCCGACGTAGCCGGCGCGGCCGCACAATGGCTGCGGATCGCGGCGCTGGGCGCACCCGGCCTGATGCTCGCCACCGCGGGGAACGGTTGGCTGCGCGGCGTGCAGGACACCCGGCGGCCGCTCTACTACGTGCTGGGCGCGAACGCGCTGTCCGCCGCGCTCTGCCCGATCCTGGTCTACCCGGTGGGGCTGGGCCTGACCGGCTCCGCGGTAGCGAACGCGAGCGCGCAGACGCTGTCCGGCGCGCTGTTTATCCGGGCGCTCGTCGCTGAGCGGGTGTCCCTCGCGCCGCGGCCGGCGGTGATCGGCCAGCAACTCGTCCTCGGCCGGGACCTGCTGCTGCGCGGCGCGGCATTCCAGGCGTGTTTCCTGTCCGCGGCCGCGGTGGCCGCCCGGTTCGGCTCCGCCGCGCTCGCCGCGCACCAGATCGCGCTGCAGCTCTGGATGTTCTGCGCGCTCGCCCTGGATGCCGTGGCGATCGCGGCGCAGGCGCTGGTCGGCGCCGCGCTGGGCGGATCGCGGGTGGCCGAGGCCCGCTGGCTGGCCCGCCGGATCACGCTGATCGGCGCGGTCTCCGGCGCGGCCTTCGCGGTGCTCATTCTCGCCGGCGCGCGTGTCGTCCCGTCGTGGTTCAGCTCCGATCCGCAGGTGTACGCCCAAGCCATGATCGCCTGGCCGTGGTTCGTCGCGATGCAGCCGCTCGCCGGCGTCGTGTTCGCGCTGGACGGCGTGCTCATCGGGGCGGGCGATATCCGATACATGCGCAACCTGACGCTGGTGGCCGCGCTGGGCGGGTTCCTGCCGGCCATCTGGCTCGCCTACGTGCTGCGGCTCGGCCTCGGCGGGGTGTGGGCCGGACTGATGCTCTTCATCGTCATCAGGCTGGTCGCGCTGCTGCTCCGGATGCGCTCCGGCCGCTGGGTTGTGACCGGAGTGTCCCGATAGGCTGGTCCGCCGTGGCCGATGGACTGGTGGTGGTGGACAAACCGGGCGGGATGACGTCGCACGACGTGGTGGCCCGGGTACGCCGGTTGGCTCGGACGAGGCGGGTGGGGCACGGCGGCACGCTGGACCCGATGGCCACCGGCGTACTCGTGCTCGGGGTCGGCCGGGCCACCCGGCTGCTGACGTACGTGATCGGCGCGGACAAGTCGTACGACGCGACCGTCCGACTTGGACAGTCCACTGTGACCGATGATGCCGAGGGCGACGTTGTCGCGACCGCAAACGCGGACGCGGTAACCGACGAGGCGGTGCGCGCCGGACTCGCCCGGCTGACCGGTGAGATCGACCAGGTGCCGAGTGCGGTGAGCGCGATCAAAGTGGACGGTCGGCGGTCGTACGCACGGGTTCGGGCCGGCGAGGCGGTGGCGCTCGCGCCGCGCCGGGTAACCGTGTACACCATGGACGTGGTCGCGATCCGCCGGTCGCCCGGCCTGCTCGACGTGGACGTGTCCGTGGCCTGTTCGTCGGGTACGTACATCCGGGCCATCGCCCGCGATCTCGGCGAAGCCCTGGGTGTGGGTGGTCACGTCACCTCGTTGCGCCGGACCGCGGTCGGCGCGATCACGCTGGCCGAGGCGCTGACCCTGCCGGCTCTGGAGAAGCGGGCACCGGACGTGGTGACGACGCCGCTGACCGCGGCGGCGGACCGGTTCCTGGCCCGCCGGGACGCCACCGCCGAGGAGGCGCGGGCGCTCGGGCACGGCGCGCCGCTGGACGTCGCGGGGATCGCCGGGCCGTACGCGGTTTTCGCCCCGGACGGCGAGCTGGTCGCGGTTGTCGTGGAGCGCGACGGCCGGGCCCGGCCGGAGGTGGTCTTCGCGCCGGCCTGACCGCCGCGTTCTCGCGCCGGGTTGACAGGCGTGCGAAGCTGTGCGGCGTGAGACGCCTGGGCGTGTCGACCTGCCTGATGCTCTGCCTGGTCCTGGTCGCCGGCGGGTGCAGCGCCGCGCCGGCCCGGCCACCGGTCTTCGCCGGCGGTACGCCGTCGGTCAGCGCATCCGCCGATACCCCCGCGGTCGTACCTGCGCCGGCCACCAGCGCGGCTCCGCAGCCGTCCCGCCGGCCGGGCAAGGGGCCACTGTCCGGCAAGGTGATCGTGCTGGATCCCGGGCACAACGGGGACGCTAGCCATCCCGAGATCCTCAACCAGCTGGTTGACGCGTACACGAAGTTGAAGCCGTGTAACACCACGGGTACCCAGACCCCGGCCGGCTACCCCGAGCACGCGTTCAACTGGGACCTGGCGAACCGGTTGGCCGCGTTGTTGCGGGCGGCCGGCGCGACGGTGCTGCTGACCCGGCCGAGTGACACCGGCATCGGGCCGTGCATCACCGAGCGCGCGGCGATCGGTAACCGCAACAAGGCGGCCGCGGTGGTCTCCATCCACGCCGACGGCCACCCTGACGGCGGGCCGGGCTTCCATGTCATGGAACCCGCACTGATCGCGGGCGCTCCTTCGGTACCGATCGTGCCGGCCTCCCATCGCCTCGCGGTCGCGGTACGGGACCGGCTGCGCGCCATCCAGCCGCCGGCCGGGTACATCGGCACGGACGGCCTGAACGTGCGTGACGACATGGGCGGGCTGAACCTGTCCCGGGTACCGGTGGTCATGGTCGAATGCGGCAACATGAAGGACCCCGCGGACGCGATCAAGCTGTCCACTCCCGCGTTCCGCCAGCGACTCGCCGCGGCCCTGGCCACCGGACTCAGCACGTACCTCGGCACTCATTAGGCTGTGGACGTGCAGCGCTGGCGGGGGTACGAGGCGGCGCCCGGGTGGGGGCGCTCGGTGGTCACGATCGGGGTGTTCGACGGGGTACACCGCGGGCACCAGGAGATCATCGGGCACGTCGTGAAGCGGGCTCACGATCTCGGTGTGCACTCGGTGGTGGTCACGTTCGACCCGCACCCGGCCGAGGTCGTGCGGCCCGGGTCGCATCCCGCGGTGCTCACCGAGCAGCCGCGCAAGGCCGAGCTGATTGAGCAGCTCGGCGCCGATGTGCTGTGCG
>DASRRF010000661.1:0-1995 GCA_035695905.1 Micromonosporaceae bacterium
CGGTCCGAGCGCCGAGGGCCGGAGCCGCCGATGGTCCGCTCGATATCCGCACCACGTGACCATCGGGTGTGGTGAACGCGCGGATGTCGGGGCGTGCCGGTGCCTGACCGCCGGCGATGACTCCGCCGATCGGGTTGACCCGCCGCGGTGGTTGCCGGCCCGGCTTGGCGTGAACGTTGCCGGCTCCGAGCGGCGCCACCACGGTGCCCGGCGGCTGTCTCGCCGAGCCGGCGACCGGGGATCGAGCGCCGCTCGCCTCCGCGGCCGGTGCCGGGACGGCGGAACGTCCGGCCGCGATGCTCCGAATGCGGGTCGCGACCACCGCGCCGAGCACGCCCGCACCGCGGATCAACGCGGGTACCGCCGGGGTGAGAACGAGTCCGCGGGCATCGGCCGGCCCGGCCGGCGACGTTGCTGGCCCGATCATGCCGACGACCGGATCGACCGATGGGTGCGATGAACCCGCGGGCCGGACGGCGGCCTGGGTCGGGATCGCCCGGGGAACCGTCTGGACAGCCGTGATGTCCTGTTGGAACTGCGACGCAGTCATCGGCGGTGTGTAGTCCGGCGGGATGACCAGCGAGTACGTGGCTGAGGCGAGCGTCGTACTCAAGGTGTCCATGATCGTACGGGCCTGTGCGGTCAACTCAGCCTGGCGCCGTACCAGCACGGCCGACGTGGGCGTACCCGGCGCCGGAGCGGGTTGCGGGTACCCGAGCTGCCGCTGGTTCGCCACGTACTCGGTATACACCGGGCGGAGCAGGAACTGCGCGGTGTCGAGCGCGGCGGTGGCGGCGGCCATCGTGCGATGGTTCTCCACCGCGGTCTCGAACGTCGCCTGTACCGAGGCGATCAGCTTGTCCATCTCGTCGAGGTACACCGCGGCGGCCGCGTTGTGCTCCGGCGGCCACTTGTCCGCCAGCTTCTCCCGGTAGTCGCGCATCCGCCGGACGTGCGCGGAGGTCAACTCGGACGCCTTCCGCCACGCGCCGACGTGTCTCCACTGTGGAGCGGTGTCGTAGTGGGTCAGGATCGCCCACATCCCGGGTACGTCGTAGGAGTGCCAGCTCACTGCAGCTCCACGAAGGACTCGCCGGTCCACGCCGGACCCGCCGGACCCATCAGGAAGATCTGCGCCACGTCCTTGGCCCGGGCGGCAGCCAACCCGTCGATGTCGCCGTACGCCTGGCTGATCTGGATCGCCGCCCGCGCGAACGCGAACGTGGCGTTGCCGTGCGCGGTGAGCAGCGCGTTGGTCAGCTGGCGGCTCTCATCGTGCCGTTCGAGGAGCGCGACGAGCTCGCCGAACTGTGCCGCGGGTGAGGCGCTCTGGACCACCATGTCGGCCTCGACCGTACGCCGGTGCGGGGTGTAGTTGGCCTCCTGCTCGGCCTCCAGCGCGCTTGCGAACGCCCGCATCCCCGGCAGGTCGGCGTGGATCGACGCGTAGTCGTGGAGCCACGGTGGCTGGCGACCGTCGTCCGGGATCGGCATGCGGTGAGGTTAACCGGTCCGGGCGGTGTCGTGCTGCCCGCGCATGGGAGCATCGCGGGCATGCGGAACCTGTGGCGGGAGTTCAAGGCCTTCGCGATCAGCGGCAACGTTCTCGACCTGGCACTCGGCTTTCTGATCGGCGCCGCGTTCGCCAAGCTGGTGGAGTCGCTGGCCGACAACGTACTCATGCAGTTCGTCGCCGCGACCGGTGGCAAGCGCGACTTCGGCGACCTGACCTGGACGGTCAACAACGCCGAGATCCGGTACGGCACGTTCCTCACCGACCTGCTGAACTTTCTGATCCTCGCGGCGGTCATGTTCGCGGTGGTGAAGCTGGTGGTACGCATCGGCATCGCGCGAGCGCGGTCGTTCGGCGACGACGCGCAGTGCCCGTACTGCCGGGAGAGCATCGCGACGAGCGCGTTGGTGTGCAAGGCGTGCGGCCGGCAGCTCGTGGACGACCTGCCCTCGCTGGCCGACGTGCAGAGCCGGCTGGTCGAG
>DASRRF010000662.1:0-6997 GCA_035695905.1 Micromonosporaceae bacterium
CGAAGATGTGGCGTTCCACGAGCGCCATGAGTACGGCATGGTCGACCCGCTCATCCGCGTCGAGGGCGCCGGCGTCCACGTCGGACAGCGCGCACGCCGCGTCGGCCAGCATCGCGGTCTGGGCCAGTACGCCATCCGGAGACAGGTCCGGCAGCCGGTCATCGAAGCGGTGGTCTCCAGCGAAGGACGCGAGACCGGGGTTCGCTTCGAGAATGGCGTCGGCAATCCGCTCGGCCAGCGGTACGAAGTCCTGCGTCATGCTGTGCAACCTACCCGGTTGCGGCGATGTCACGTCAGCGGGCGCGCTCTGCCTCGCGTACCGCATCGGCGTAGGCCAGCGCGGCGCGGCGTAGTGCCGCCTCGGCATCCACTCCCGCGGCGCGGGCATCCGCGACAACCCGGAACAGCACGGCACCCCACTCGTCTACTGTGGACGGAAGGGGCACCGGTACGCCGGCCTGCTCCGCGCGGGCGAGCATCTTGGCGGCCAGCGCGAGAGCGGGCTGGGCCAGCGCGATGCCGTCCATCGCCGAGTCGCGGGCCTTCTCCGTACCCTTTGCCCGCTCCCAGATTTCCAGCACTTCGTCCACAGTGGACGCGGAGGCGTCGCCGAACACATGCGGGTTGCGCCGGACCATCTTCTCGACCAGGCCGCCGGCGACATCGTCCACCGTCCACCGCTCATCCTCCGGCAACTGCTCGGCCAACCTGGCGTGCAGCACGATCTGCAGCAGCAGGTCGCCCAGTTCCTCGCGTAGCGTGGCCAGGTCACCGGCCTCGATGGCGTCGTACGCCTCGTAGCACTCTTCGAGCAGGAACTTGGCCAGCGACTCGTGGGTCTGCGCCCGCTTCCACGGGTCCCCGCCGGGGGAGACCAGCCGGTCGATCACCGCCACCGCGTCGAGCAGCCGCGCGCCGGGCGGATCCCACGAACCGTACGCGAGTTCCAGCTCGGCCCGGCCGGGCTCGCGAGCCAGCCGCAGACCCAGTTCCCGGGCCAGCTCCGGGTCACCGGCCGGCCCGGCAAGCCACACCACGGCTTCGCTCGTACCCGCGGCGGAGAGCAGGACCTCGGCGGAGATTGCCGGCTCGACGGTGACCGCCACGCCGCAGGCCCGCAACGCCGCGGTCTGCGGGCTCTCCGCGCCCGCGAAGACGCCGTGGGTACGTACGAGATCCCAGGCCTGCGCGGTGAGCAGCCCGGCCGGCAGCCGCGGCGAGGTGACCAGCAGGACAATCCGAGCAGTCACATCGTCACGCCCGGTCGATCACTACGCTTTCGGCACCCGGATCCCCGAGCGGTACGCCCAGCCAGCTCGGCACCTGGCCGACCTGCGCGGGGACCTGGTACACCAGCGGGGCGTACCGCGGGTTCACCGCCACGTCCGCGCCGGCCACCACGCCGACGAGCAGGTTGCGCACGCCGACCGCGCCGCCGATCGTCTCCATGCTGAAGTACTGCTGGACGTCCTCGAAGGCCTGGGTGACCGGCTTGCCGTCGATGCGCGCGTTGTCGTAGACCTCGCGCTGGTCCTTAGCGCTCGGGGCGGTCGGCGTGACCTTGCCCTGTATCGCCTGGAACGCGGCGTCGAACTGGGCGGCGAGCGTGGTGTACGCCCGCGGCTGCCCGTCCGGGCCGGCCGGGATCTGGTTCTGCTCCGCGTACCCGGCGACGTCCGCCGCCGGGATCGCAATGCGCTGCGCCTTCGCGTACTGGTTGACCGCTTCGCGCATCACCAGCATCTCCACGACCTGCTCGCGGACCGCCGCGGTACGCCCCTCCGGGATCAGGTCCGTGACGCTCTTGACCACCTGGTCGACCTGCCGCTCGGTGATCTTCTCGGGGCCGACGTACGCGGCCACGCCCGGATCCGAACGGCACCCGGCCAGCCCGGCCACGGCGAGCGCGCCGGCTGCGGCGACGGCGAGAACTCGGCGGCGCGTCGTCACTGGTCAATCCTCCGGAGTCGGTTTTTAGCGCTGCGTCACTGTCTCACGACGACCAACCGGGCGCTACGCCGGGCAGGAGCGCGGCCGTCAGCGGCGCGGCGGCAACATTGCCGTCCGTGCTGGCAGTAACATTCACGGCATGACCATGACGCTGTCCATCACCGTGGACGACAATCTTGGCCGAGACCTCAACGACGCGGTTGGTGGCGGCAACCGGTCGGCGGTCGTTTCCCAGGCGATCCGGGAGTTTCTTGATCGGCGCAACATCGCCGCGGCGGCGGCCTGGCATGCCTCGCTCGCCGGCGACGATGCCGCGGCACTGGCCGCCTTCGACGCGGCGTGGTAGCGCGGGGCGATGTCGTCGACGACGTCCAGGGCAGCCGGCGGATCCGGGTTCTGGTCGTCAGCGACACCACGTTCAGCCAGCGATACCCGGTGATCGTGCTGATCCATGACCGGGCCGACGGGAATGTCCCGGGCATCCTCATCCCCCTGCCGGCCGATCTTGCTGGCGGCGGCACGATCGACCTGTCCAGGATCCGGTTCGCCGACCCGGCCGCGTTCGGCCACCGGCACGGTCGGGTTTCGCCAGATCTCATGGGTCGGATCGACAGCGGACTGCGCCGGTTGCTGGCGTTGTAGCAAACGGCATGACGATGCTCACCCGTGAGAGGCTTGGCGGGTGAACCGGCTCGGCGACGCGACCTCGCCCTACCTCCTCCAGCACGCGGACAACCCGGTCGACTGGTGGCCGTGGGGCGCCGAGGCCCTGGCCGAGGCCAAGCGCCGGGACGTGCCGGTACTCATCTCGGTCGGGTACGCGGCCTGCCACTGGTGCCACGTGATGGCGCACGAGTCGTTCGAGAACCAGGCGGTCGCCGAGTTGGTCAACGAGCTGACCGTACCGGTGAAGGTGGATCGCGAGGAGCGACCGGATGTGGACGCCGTCTACATGGCGGCGACCCAGGCGATGACCGGCCAGGGCGGCTGGCCGATGACGGTCTTCGCCACGCCCGATGGCCAGCCGTTCTACTGTGGAACGTACTTCCCGCGGCAACACTTCGTCGCGCTGGTCCAATCCGTGACGCAGGCGTGGCACACCCAGCGTGAGGCGGTTCTGCGCCAGGGTGCCGCGGTGGTCGAGGCGATCGCCGGCCGCCAGCTGACCACCGGGCCGACCAGCCCGATGTCGGCGGAGATCCTGGCCGCCGCGGCCACTCAGCTTGCCAACCAGCACGACGAAATCAACGGCGGCTTCGGGGATGCGCCGAAGTTCCCGCCACACCTGAACCTGCTCTTCCTGCTGCGGTACCACCAGCGCACCGGTGACCCGCAGGCGCTGGAGATTGTCCGGCACACCGCCGAGCAGATGGCCCGCGGCGGCATCTACGACCAGCTCGCCGGCGGGTTCGCTCGGTACTCTGTGGACAGTCATTGGACCGTCCCGCACTTCGAGAAGATGCTGTACGACAACGCGCTGCTGCTGCGGGTCTACACCGAACTCTTCCGGCAGACCGGGGATCCGTTGGCCGCCCGGGTGGCCCGGGAAACCGCGAGCTTCCTCTGCACCGACCTGCGGGTGGACGGCGGGTTCGCGTCCGCGCTGGACGCCGATACGGACGGGGTGGAGGGTGCCACGTACGTGTGGACTCCGGACGAGCTGCGCGCCGCACTCGGGGTGGAGCGCGGCGACCTGGCCGCCGACCTGTTCGCGGTCACCGAGGCCGGCACGTTCGAGCACGGCACCAGCGTGCTGCGGCTCGCCCGCGACGTCGATGCCGCGCCGGTTCCGGGTTATCCGGAGGTACGGGCACACCTGCGGGCGGCCCGGGCGCAGCGCGCCCAACCGGCCCGGGACGACAAGGTCGTGGCGGCCTGGAACGGTCTGGCGATCACCGCATTGGTGGAGTACTCGCGAGTGTTCGCTGTGGACACTCCGGCGCGCGAGGTGGCCGACCGGCTCGCACTGCACATTGTGGACGGTCGACTGAGGAGGGTGTCCCGGGACGGGGTGGTCGGGGAGCCGGCCGGCGTACTCGACGACTACGGGTGCCTGGCCGAGGCGTTCTGCGCGGTGCACCAGCTCACCGGCGAGGGGCGCTGGCTGCAGCTCGCCGGGCGGCTGCTGGATACCGCGCTGGAGCACTTCCGCGCCGGCAATGGCGGGTTCCACGACACCGCGGACGACGCCGAGCGGCTGGTGACCCGCCCGGCCGACCCGACCGACAACGCGTACCCGGCCGGCCTGTCCGCCATCGCCGCGGCGCTGACCACGTACGCCGCGCTCACCGGCGAGCCGTCGTACCGCGAGGCGGCGCAGCGGGCACTGGCCACGGTGGCGCCGATCGCCGCCCGGCACCCCCGGTTCACCGGGTACGCGTGCGCCGCCGGCGAGGCCCTGCTCTCCGGCCCGTACGAGATCGCGATCACCGGCGCCGGCAGCGAGCTGCTGGCGACCGCGATCAGGCTGGCCCCGCCCGGTGCGGTGATCGTGACGGGGGAGCCTGACCAGCCCGGCGTACCCTTGCTCGCCGGCCGTTCGATGATCGACGGGCGACCCACCGCGTACGTCTGCAAGGGGTTTGTCTGTGACCGGCCGGTGACCAGCGCCGCCGAGCTAGCGACACAGTTGGGGGATTAACCCCCCATTTGCTGATGAGTCCTGTCATGTCTGGATAGCATCGGTCATCCCCCAGGCTTTGGAGATGACCTCGCATGGCCGGCATCGGCGCAGCGCTCACCACCCGTTCTGACCAGACACCGGGTCCGGAGGCGGCGCTCGCCGCGCTCTCCGAGGCCCTGGCCCCGCGCGGACCGGAGGCGGCCAGCCGCCGGGCCGGCGCCGTGGAGCTGCTGATCCGCGCGGGGATCCCGGCGGTGCACGAGGCCGCCGGTGCCACGCTGGTCATCGACGGCATCGCCGAGGCCAGCACGCTAGCCACCCGGTACGCCCAGCTCGGCGCCTCGGGCCTGATTTCCGGCGCCGACCCGTACGCGTTGATCTGCGCCGATCCGGGCCGGGACGCGATGGTCCTGGCCCGCAACGGCGACGGCCCGCCGCTCTACTACGCGGTCACCCCGACCCGGGTGCTGGCCGCGTCCGAGCCGGCCGCGCTGCTGGCCGCCGGGGTACCGGCGCAGCCGGACACCGCCGTGGTGGACCGGTTCATCGCCACCGGTGGATGCGACGACACCGAGTACACGTTCTTCGCCGGGATCTACCGGGTACTGCCCGGCCAGGTTGTCGAGGTGACCCGGCGTACCCGGCAGAGCGAGCCGTTCGCCGTGCGTACCCACCGGATCCGGGCGGGCGACGGCGCGGGAGTATCCGCGCAGCTTGCGCTGCGCTGGGCGACCCTGTCCGGGCGGGTCGGGGTACGGCTGGGCGGCGGGTTGGCCGGAGCGGCCGTGCTCGGTGCCGCGCTCGGCAGCGCCGACCGCACCCGGCCGCTGCCGGTCTACTCGGCCACCTTCCCCGGCCTGTCCGGTGCCGCGGCGGAGTACGCGGTGGCCCTGCTCGGTCCGCTGCCGATCGGCGCGATGCGGCACCGGGCGTTGCCGTTCTTCGCCGACGAGATCGACCTCGATGCCCTCCTCATCGACCTCGGTGAGCCGTTGCCGGACCTGACCGGGTACGTGCTGTGGGCGACCGCGCGGGCGACCGCCGGCGAGGTCGACGCGCTCGTTGACGCGGCCACCGGCGCCGCCCTGCCGCGCCTGGCCGACCGGGTGGCCAGCCGCTACGGCGTCGCGCTGCGGTTCCCGTTCCTGGACATGACGAGCACCGGCGATGCGCTGCGTGCGGAGCTCACCCCGATCATCGAGCGCATGCTGCCGCCGTCCGCGGCGGCTTGCGCCGCCACGTCCGAAGATCATGCGGTCGAACCCCCCGTCCGCGAGCTGCTCGTGCGGATGCGCGGCGAGCTGCTCACCACATTCCTTCAGCCGCGGTACGGCGAGGAGCGCGCGCTGCTCGCCGACTTCGAGGCGCTCGTCGGCGGCCGCCGGGTCGACGCCGGCAGGCTTTTCCGGCGGTACGCCGTGCAGCGCTGGCTGCGCTGCGTGGTCGAGCCGGCGGCGGCGCGGCAACGACCCGCGGCACGGCGGCCCGCCTCGAACGTTGCGGTGAAGCCGGTGGCACACGACGGCGTGCAATGGACCCGGCAGCCGGTGACCACCGAGGCGTTCGCGACCGGCGACAAGATCGCCGAGAAGCTGGCCTGGTACGTCGCCGAGCAGGCCGCAGCGCTCGGCGCCAACCTGCGCGGGCCGTGGTATGCGCTGGTGGCCGCGAAGCCGGTCGCGGTCGCGCAGGGCCGGGCGCGCTGCGTCTGGGACGTACGGCCGGGCTGGCTGGCCCGTAGGGTGAGCCGGTTCGCCGGGCGGCAGACCGGGCTGTCCACCCCGTGGGCGGCCCAGGTCGCCATCGAGGTCGGCGGGCCGGTCCGGCTCGTCGCCGCGGCAACCTGCGCCCGGCTCGGCTGGCCCGGGTGGTACGCCCGGCTGGCCGGCCCCGGGGTGCGCTCGGTCGCCGGCCCGCGGGAGGACGCCGTACCGCCCGCCACGATCGCGGTGATCCCGCCGCCGGCCGATCCGGACCGGGTCGCCGCGGACGTCGTCGCCGCGCTGCGTACCGCGCTGGCCGGGGAGGCGTACGCGTCGCTCGCCGGCTGCGCGATCGTCGGAGCCTCCGATGTGGACTGTCGAGTGCTGGGCTGGGCCGCGCACGCGGCAACCGGTCCGGCGGCTGCGGACCGGCCGGCCGGGCTGATCGAGGCGCTCTGTGCGGACAACCCGTTCGGCCAGGGTGCTGCCCGTACGCCGGTCGTGCTCGCGGTACGGGCCCCGCGCCGCGGGCCGGATCGCTCACCCGGAACCCGGCCCAGCTCCGGCCGGCGGAACAAGAACGGCCGCAAGCGCTAGCCGGACCGCGACGCCGGGCGGGCGCACCCTAGGCTGGTCGCCGATGGACACCCGTACCGGACTTCCCCTGGTCGGCATGGTTGGCGGCGGCCAGCTGGCCCGGATGACCCACCAGGCCGCGATC
>DASRRF010000663.1:0-9288 GCA_035695905.1 Micromonosporaceae bacterium
TTACGGGTTCGGAACGAACCCGTACGGCTCCGCCTCGCCGTACGTGGTACGCGGCGGAACCCCCATCTCGTCGCGGAGCCCGTTCTCGGTGTACTCGATCGGGTGCTCCGGATCGATCTCGTACGTGCCGTCCCCGTCCCGGTCGACCGGCAGCCCGGCCGCCTGACGCTCGTCGTTGGGTACGCCCTGGCGATAGTCGCCGAACGGCGTCGGATCGATGTTGGTGTCCGGGTCGTTCGGGTTCACGTACCTACCGTCCAGGGAGGTGCCGTTGTCGAAGTCGTAGACGTGGGCCATCTCGTGGTACAGCACCACCGACGGCGGGGCCGCGCGGAAGCCCAGTTGTTGCGAGCCGGTCAGGACCTCGCCGGCCAGCGCGGTCAGGTCGTGGTAGTCCGCGTGGAGTTTGGGCGCCACACCCCCGATGCTGGCATACCTCGATGTACTGCCAATCTACTGCGGTGATCGAGCTACAGCCGCTGGGCCAGCCGGTAGTAGGCCTGGTTCCAGCGCAGCTCGTCGGCGAAGCGGCGGGGCGTTGTCTGCGCGTCGATGACGAGCAGTTCGGTGCCGGTCATCACGGCCAGATCGGACAGCTCCTCCACGCCGACCGCCTGGGACAGGGTCGTATGATGCGGCGCCCCGGCGGTGAGCCACGCCTCCGCCGAGGTAGGCAGATCCGGCGCCGGCCGCCAGACCGCCCGGGCCACCGGCAGCTTCGGCAGCGGCTGCGCCGGGGGTACCACCTCGATCTCGTTGGCGACCAGGCGGAACCGGTCACCCAAGTCGGCGAGGCCGACCACGACCGCCGGGCCGGTGGCCGCGTCGAACACCAGGCGTACCGGGTCCTCCCGTCCGCCGATGCTCAGCGGGTGGATCTCGCAGCTCGGCGTACCGGACGCGATGCTCGGGCAGATTTCCAGCATGTGGGCGCCGAGGATGCGCTCCTGACCCGGGGTCAGGTCGTACGTGTAGTCCTCCATGAACGAGGTGCCGCCGTCGACACCGGCGGACATCGCCTTCAGCGTGCGTACCAGCACCGCGGTCTTCCAGTCGCCCTCGGCACCGAACCCGTACCCGTCGGCCATCATCCGCTGTACCGCGATGCCGGGAAGCTGGCGCAGCCCGCCGAGGTCCTCGAAGTTCGTGGTGAACGCGTGGTACCCGCCGCCGTCGAGGAAGCCGCGCAGGCCCACCTCGATGCGTGCGGCGTACCGCAACGACTCGTGCCGGGACCCGCCCGGGCGCAGTTGCGGATCGACGCGGTAGCGCTCGTCGTACTCGGCGACGAGTTTGTCCACATCGGAGTCGGCGACGTCGTCGACGGTGGCCACCAGGTCGTTCACGCCGTACGTGTTGACCGAGACGCCGAAGCGTACCTGCGCCTCGACCTTGTCGCCTTCGGTCACCGCCACGTCACGCATGTTGTCGCCGAACCGCACCAGCCGCAGTGACCGCATGTCGGCCAGGCCGATCGCCGCGCGCGCCCAGCCACCGATCCGGCGCTGCACCCGCGGGTCGCTCACGTGTCCGGCGACGGTCTTGCGGGCGGTGCCGATCCGGGTCTGTACGTACCCGAACTCGCGGTCCCCGTGCGCGGCCTGGTTCAGGTTCATGAAGTCCATGTCGATCTCGGACCAGGGCAGCGCGACGTTGGCCTGGGTGTGCAGGTGCAGCAAGGGTTTGCGCAGCGCATCCAGGCCGGCGATCCACATCTTCGCCGGCGAGAACGTGTGCATCCAGGCGATCACGCCGACCGCGCGCGCCGACCGGTTCGCCTCCTCGCACGCCGTACGGATCGCGGAGCTCGACGTGAGCACTGGCTTCCAGGCCACCTCGACCGGCAGGCCGGCGGACCCGAGCTGCCGGGCGATCTGCTGCGACTGGTCGGCGACCTGCTCCAGCGTCTCCGGTCCGTACAGGCCCTGGCTGCCGGTGAGGAACCAGACCTCTGGCATGACTCCCATGCGCCCCTCCTTAACGTTTGCGCAGGACGGTCAGGGCTGGCCGTAGACGTTCTGGTACCGGTCGTACAGGGCGTCCACGTCCGCCGGCGTGATCGGCAACGGCTGGCCCAGCAGGCGGGCATGGTGGACGGTGCGCGCGACGTCCTCGCACATGACCGCGGCCTTGACGGCGGCCCGGGCGTCCCGGCCGATCGTGAAGACCCCGTGGTTTCGCATCAGCACCGCGCGTGACCGGTGCCGGGACAGGGTGGCGACGACGCCCTTGCCGATGTCGTCGCCACCGATCAGGGCGAACGGGCCGACCGGAATCTCACCGCCGAACTCGTCCGCCTGGGCGGTCAGCACGCAGGGGATCGCCTCGCCGCGGGCCGCCCATGCGGTGGCATACGTGCTGTGGGTGTGTACGACACCGCCGACCTCGGGCATCGCCCGGTAGACGTACGCGTGCGCCGCCGTATCGCTCGATGGCGCCAGCGCCGCGTCCACCGCGACGCCGTCCAGGGTGCAGACCACCATCGACTCGGCCGTAATGTCCACATAGGACACTCCGCTCGGCTTGATTACCATCAGGTCCGCACCCGGCACGCGGGCCGAGACGTTGCCCGCGGTCCACGCCACCAGGCCGTACCGGACCAGCTCCGCGTGCAGCTCCGCGACCATCTCGCGGAGCTGGGCGATCGCGTCGCCGGTCGTACTCATCGCCGGGCCGCCGCGTTGCGGATCCGGCGCAGCCGGTGCAGCAGGTCGTTGCCGCTGAAAAACCCATGCAGCAGGCGGTACTCGTCGTACAGCGCGTCGTAGGTCGTGGCGCGGTCCGGATCGGGCAGGTACCGGTCGCGCTCGACCTTGCCCATCGCCTCCGATGCCGCCGGCACGTCCGGGTACGCTCCCGCGGCGACCGCGGCGTGTATCGCCGCGCCGAGCGCCGGACCCTGTTCCGACGCGATCAGGTGCAGCGGCCGGCGGGTGATGTCCGCGTAGATCTGCATGAGAAACGCGTTGCGCATGAGTCCGCCGGCGATAAACAGCTCGTTGACCGGTACCCCGGACTTCTCGAACGTGTCGATGATCATTCGAGTACCGAAAGCCGTGGACTCCAGCAGCGCCCGGTAGATCTCCGGCGGCCGGGTGGCCAGCGTCGTGCCGACCAGCACACCGGACAGCTCGTGGTCGACCAGCACCGACCGGTTGCCGTTGTGCCAATCCAGCGCGACCAGGCCGTGGCCGCCCACCGGCTGGTCCGCGCACAGCCCTTCCAGTAGCTCGTGTACTCCGATCCCGCGTACCCTGGCCTGCTCGTGGTACTCGGGCGGGAGGCCGCTGTCTACGTACCACGCGAAGATGTCCCCGACGCCGCTCTGCCCGGCCTCATACCCCCAGCTGCCCGCGGTGACGCCGCCGTACACGACCCCACACATGCCTGGCACCTCGGCGAAGTCGGTGCCGTTCATGACGTGACAGGTGGAGGTACCCATCACCATGAGCATCTGGCCCGGTTGGATCGCCTTGGCGGCCGGCGCGGTGACGTGCGCGTCCACGTTGCCGACGCACACCGCGATGCCCTCCGGCAGGCCGGTCCACCCGGCCGCGGTCTTCGTCAGGCCGCCGGCCCTCGCCCCGAGCGGATCCAGCTGCGCGCCAAGTTTGTCCACAATGGACGCGAACCGCGGGTCAAGTTTGGCCAGGAAGTCGGCCGACGGGTACGTCCCGTCCTGGAAGATGCCTTTGTATCCGGCGGTACACGTGTTGCGGGTCTCCATACCGCACAGCTGCCAGGTGATCCAGTCGGTCGCCTCGATCCACCGCTCGGCGCGGGCGAACAGCTCGGGATCCTCGTCGAGAAGTTGCAGTGCCTTGGCGAACTGCCACTCGGCCGAGATCTTCCCGCCGTACCGCGCGATCCACGACTCCCGGCGTTGGTGGGCGAGCGCGTTGATCCGGTCGGCGTGGCCCTGCGCGGCGTGGTGCTTCCACAGCTTCACGTAGGCGTGCGGCCGGCCGCGCAGCCCGGGTACCTCGCACAGCGGCGTACCGTCGCGCAGCGCCGGCAGGACCGTGCACGCGGTGAAGTCCACGCCGATGCCGATCACTGCGTCCGGGGGTACGCCGCTGGCCACCAGCGCCGCCGGCACCGCGCGCCGGAGGACCTCGCGGTAGTCGTCGGGATCCTGCAGCGCCCAGTCCGGTGGCAGCTCCGCCCCGGTCGCCGGCAGCCGCGCGTCGATGACCCCGCTGGCGTACTCGTGGACCGCCGTACCGAGCTCAGCGCCGTCGGCCACCCGTACCACCACGGCCCGGCCGGACAGCGTGCCGAAGTCGACCCCGATGACGTACCCGTCACGTTCGTTCATGTCGGGGTCAGCTCCTCGACCGGGGTGGCGCGGTGCTGTTGCGTACCACGAGATGTGGGGCCAGGCGTACGTTGCGATGCGTCCGGCCGCCGGTGCCGACCTGCTCCATCAACAGCTCGAGGCTGCGCCGGCCCAGGCCGCCGAAGTCCTGCTGGACAGTGGTCAGCGGCGGTATCAGGTAGGGCGCCTCGGGAATATCGTCGAAGCCGACCACGCTCACATCCCCCGGCACCGGCCGGCCGGCCTCGGCCAGCGCCCGCAACGCGCCCAGCGCCATGTGATCGTTGGCGCAGAAGACCGCGGTCACCTTGCGGTCGGCCGCGAGCTTGCGGCCGGCCTCGTACCCGGAACGTGCGCTCCAGTCGCCGCTCAGCGCGACCGGCGCCCGGCGCGTGCCGGCCCCGGCGACCTCGCGCCACCCGGCCAGCCGCTCGTTCGCCTCCGGCCAGTCGCGCGGACCGCAGATGTGGTGCACCCGCTCGTGACCGAGGTCGAGCAGGTGGTTCACGGCCAGCTTCGCGCCACCGGTGTTGTCCAGCCCCACCATCGGTACGTCGGACGCCTCGCCCAGGCCGACGCCGACCAGCGCAATGTCGTGCGGTACCCGGGCCAGCGCCTCGACCGCCGACTCCTGCGGGACGATCGCGATGATGCCCTCGACGGCCTGGTCCCGCAGCCGGTTGATCGCGTCGAGCACCGAGCGGGTGTCCAGCGACTGGACGCTGGCGATGCTGACGAAGTAGCCCGCCCGGCGCGCGGCACCCTCGATGGAGTACAGCATCGACGCCGGGCCGACCAGCGTGGTCTCGTAACCGACCAGGCCCAGGGTCTGCGACTTGCGGGTGACGAGGGTACGGGCCGCGGAGTTGGGCCGGTAGTCCAGCTGCCGCATGGCGTCGAGCACCCGGTCCCGGGTCTGCGCCCGTACGCTGGGATGGTCGTTCAGCACCCGCGACACGGTCTGGTGGGACACCCCGGCCAGCCGGGCGACATCCATCATGACCGCCGACCGGCGTGCCTCGGAGCGCTCGGCGTCCGGCGCCGCCGCGGCACGCTCGCGGTCCGCGATCGGACGCTGGGCAACCATGTGCGCTCCCGGCCTCGAGGGTTCCGTGCGGCCAGTGTTAACGCTCACATCGGGCGTGTCAAGGGACCTGTCAGGGGTACGTGATAGACAACGGTCATGACGGATGAGACGACCGCCGAACGCACCGGACTGTTCTGGGACTGTGTCGCGGGGCGAGCCGAGCCGCCGCCGGCCGTCACCACGCTGGGCTGGAGCCTGGTCGCGATCGACCCCGACAACGGCACGATCGAGGTGGCGTTCGACGCGCGACCGGCGTTCACCAACGCGCTCGGTGTCATCCAAGGCGGATTCCTCGCCGCGATGCTCGATGACACGCTCGGGCCGGCGCTCGTCGCGACGCTACCGCCCGGACAGTTCGCACCGACGCTGGAGCTGAAGGTGAACTTCCTGCGACCGGCGCGACCGGGACGGCTCGTCGGCACCGGCCGGGTCGTGCACCGTGGCTCGACGATCGCATTCCTGGAGGGCTCCCTGCGCGACCCCGAGGGCCGGCTGGTCGCGACCGCTACCGCCACCGCGCGCGTGATGCAGATCGAAGGATTCTGCGCATCGCCTTCGTGACCGGCGCCCGGCCACGTTGCTGTCGCTCTGCTCAGCCGAAGTCTGCGCTCGACGAATCGGCGCCGTTGTCGAGGTCGCGGACGAGCGCGTCTGGGGCACGCATCCGCCACGCGTCGGTGACGAGCTCCCTCAGGCGATCGACGTCCACCTGCACCAGCCGCAGCATGACCAGCGGGAACCCGTCGTAGCCGGGCGTGGTGAAGAAGACCTCAGGCTCTCCGAGAAGCAGAGCCTGCTTTTCTGCTTCGTCACCGACGTACAGAACTGCGATGTCGGTCCGGATTACCCGCCGCTTGCCCGGTATGCGCTCGGGGTAGGACCACACGAATCCTTTGTCAGCGACCCGGAAGTCGAAGCCATCGCTGTCGATTTCCAGCACGTGAGGCAGGGCGAGTGCCAGGCGACGGACATCGTCGGCGTCAGCCATCGCCGTCGCTCCCAGGCACCGCCTCCCGCATGCGTACAGGCTAGCCGTGCTGACGGACAGCGGTGTGTCACGCGATCGAGAGCCGTGTTCGTGATCGTGACTGATCGATGGACGAATGTGGCACCATGACGGTACGCGCAACCCCCGTAACGTCGTGTGTTCGCCCCTGAAGGAGGCCAGCGTGCGCGTTTCCTTGCGTCTGTTCGTGCCATGCGCCATGGTGCTGGCGGCGATCGGTCTGCTGCCGGCCGCGCCGGCGGTGGCGAAACCCCCGGCCCAGACGGTGTTCAACGTCTACCACGCCGGCGATGGGACCGCTAACTGGGAGTACCGGTGGGCCTGCGGGATCCAGGCGCCGTTCGCGTGCTACACGTACGGCGGCCATGTGGTCTTCCAGATCGTCGTCTCGAACCGCCCGCAGCCAGTAGCCCCGATCACGGTCAGCTACGCGATCGACGACATCACCGCCGTACACGACGTCAACTACAGCGGACCCACCACCGGTACCTTGACCATCGACTCATACCCGCCGGGGCACAACGACGTCCAGCTCGCCATCCCGATCATCGACACCGGCAGCGTGAGCGCGCCCGACAAGACCCTGCAGGTGCGGTTGACCGGCTCCAGCGTCCCGGGCGCCAACATCAGCGACACCGAGATCGGCATCATCCACAGTGCGGGTGAGATCCCCAGAGACTGCACCCCGTCGCGGGCCGACGGGGAGTCGTTCTCGACCACCTGCACCGGCCGCCCGGCCGGTTCCCAGTGGCGGGTCTCGGTGACGTGCTTGGACGAGTGGCCCATGTTCCAAACCTTCTACGGGGCGCTGATCACCGGCACCGGTACGTCGAGCGCGACCTGCGCCGGCACCGGTCTGACCTTCTACTACTGGGACTTCCACCTGATCTCGTGACCCGCCGCGACCCCGGGGCCGGACCGGTGAGCCACGATCCCGCCCCGGGGCCAGCCTGTTCGTTCGGCTTCACAACGAGCGGTTCAGTGGGGGTTAAGCGGGCCGTGGCGATACTTCGCGGCATGACTGGTACTCGATTGGTGGTGCGGCTCCGCAGTGTCCTGGTCGTCCTTGCGGCCGCGAGCACCGCAACACTCGCCCTGGCCGTAACAGCATCGGCTTCCCATGTCGCGACGACCAGCTCCGTGCCGGTCGTCACACTCGCAGTGCACGCACACGTCGGCGGCAATGTGACAAAGTCCTGCGACCCGGCGACTGACGGGCACCGCCCGTGCACGGACTAGTACCCAAGGCTGGTGGTGGACCGGCAACATGGCCACGCCCCGGCGCCGCGCGTCCGGAGGATGCGCTCGCGCACCCGCGTTCGGCCTAGCATGTGCGTCGTGGATATCGTGGCGAACCTCGCTGTCGCGGGCATCGCGCTCTTGCACGCCTACATCCTCGTATTGGAGATGTTTCTGTGGACCAAGCCGATGGGCCGCCGGGCGTTCCGCACGGACGCCGAGTTTGCCCACGCGTCTGCCTCGTTGGCGGCTAACCAGGGCCTGTACAACGGCTTCCTGGCCGCCGGACTGGTGTGGGGCCTGCTGGCCGGCGGGCAGGTCGGCTTGCAGGCCAAGGTGTTCTTCCTGTCGTGCGTGATCGTCGCCGGTGTGTACGGCGCAGCAACGGTCAACCGCAGGATCCTCGTCGTCCAAGCCATGCCGGCCGCGGTCGCGCTTGTCCTGGTGGTGGCGGCTTCCTGACCCGGATCCGGCCCGAGGCGCCGGGGCGTGGCTGGCGAAGAGGGTGACCAGACACCGGGGTCGTGGGAGGACCGGTTGACCGGTGAGACGCTGCACATCACCGAACATGGCCAAGGGCCGACGGTGGTGATGCTGCATGGATTGATGGCGAGCGGACAGATGTTCCGGTGGCTGGCCGAAGCGCTGCAAGCCCGGTTCCGGCTGATCGTGCCCGACCTACCGGGCCACGGCCGAAGCGTCGCGGTGCCCGGCCCGTACACGGTGGAGGCGATGGCGGCCCACGTCGCCGCGGCGCTGCACCTCCGCGGCGTACGCGAGGCCCACCTGAAGGGCTACTCGCATGGCGGCACCGTCGCGCAGCAGCTGGCTCGCGACGCCGCGCCGCTGGTCCGGTCGCTCGCGCTGGTGGCCACCTACGCCCACAACGCGGTGACCCGCCGCGAGCGGATCGAGGGT
The DNA here is from genome assembly GCA_035695905.1 of Micromonosporaceae bacterium. Taxonomy (GTDB): domain Bacteria; phylum Actinomycetota; class Actinomycetes; order Mycobacteriales; family Micromonosporaceae; genus EFPC-2. Next base: position 8,569 of record DASRRF010000663.1, read on the forward strand.
TGGCTGGCGCCCCACATGGTCCGACTGTTCGGCATGCGCCGGCTTGCCGCGGTGCTGGCCCGCCCGGGCACCGGCGGCGGCCCGTCGCTGACGCCGGCTCGGCTCACGTGGCTGCGTGACATGCTCGCCGCCAACGACGCCGCCGCCATGGCCCAGGCCGCCGCCGAGCTGTCCCGCTTCGACAGCAGACCATGGCTGACCCAGCTGCACGTACCCACCATGGTGGTATCCGGCGGGCACGACACCGCCGTGCCCGCCCATCACGCCCAGATGCTGGCGCAGGCCATCCCGCAGGCCCGTACGGCCAGCATCGACGAGGCGGGACACACCATGATCTGGACCCATCGGGACCGTCTGGCCGAGATCCTCACCGCGTGGTGGGTCGACGTCAACCGCGACCAACGATGAATGGGGTTGGTGAGCCCGCTTGTGCTCTGGTGTGGACGAATCGTGAACATCGGCTTGGTCATGTGGTGGTGACCATTTCTTGGTGGGTGCCGCATACCACGATGGTCCTGCTAGCCGGCGAGCCACCTGCTGCGGTGTGGTATCGGCTAGGGACAGGGTATTGATACGGTAACCCATGGTGCCGAGGGCGGCAGTGTCTTCATCGAGAGAGCTGCGATCGTCGAGGACATCTGCGGCAGTCGGTACGACCGCCACCGTGACCTCGTCGGCGTCTGCGCTGACAACCGTGGCGAGGCAGTCGAAGCGGTGGGA
>DASRRF010000664.1:0-3083 GCA_035695905.1 Micromonosporaceae bacterium
TACGCGGACTCGCTGGTCACCGACCGGAAGACGCGGACCTCAACGGCTTGCGGGTCCTCGGCCGGCGGGCGGGTTGCCAGCATCGCCCGGTGCCGGGCCGGGCCACGGAGCCGCCGGGCCACCCGGCCGGTCGCGGCCAGCAGCTCCGGGTCGGCGCGGTAGCTGCGGGTCAGCGTGGCGGTCGGCGCGGGCAGGCCGTCGGCCGTACGGAACCGGTCCGGGAACGCCCACACGCCGCCCGGATCGGCACCACGGAACGCGTAGGTGGACGAATCCGGATCGGCGAACGCGACCAGCGGAGAGCCGCCGCCGGCCACCAGCTCCAGCAGGTCCAGCTGGGCCGGATCGGTGTCGGCCAGCTCGTCGACGTACACAAAGGACAGTCGGTGCCGCTCCGCGGCGAGCAGCTCGGGATCGTCGGTGAGCAGCGCGCTCGCGGCCCGGACCAGCTCGGCGCTGTCGTACGCCACCGAGCCCCGGCTGGTGACCTCGCGCAACGCGAGAACCTGCTCGTACTCCCGGAGAAACCGCGCCGCGGCCAGCCAGTCCGGCCGGCGCAGCCCCTCCCCGAAGTCGGCCAGCTCCGGGGCGCCGATCCCGCGCTCGGCGGCCCGCAGCAACAGGTCGCGCAGCTGGGCGGCGAACGCCCGGGTGCGCAACGCCGGGCGCAGCGACTCCGGCCAGCCGACCGCGTCGTCGTCTGTGCTGAGCAGCTCGCGCAGGATGACGTCCTGCTCGGGGCCGGTGAGCAGCCGCGGGGCGGGATCACCCAGCTCGGCCGCGGCCCGCCGGAGCAGCCCGAACGCGTACGCATGGAACGTGCGCACCAGGGGCTCCGCGGTAGTCCGCGACGGGCCGCCGGCGCCGGAGCCGGCCCAACCGGTACCGCCGGCGCCGGAGCCGGCCCAACCGGCACCGCCGGCGCCGGAGCCGGCCCAACCGGTACCGCCGGCGATCCGCGCCTCCAGCCGGTCCCGCAGCCGCATCGCCCCCCGGCGGCCGAACGTGAGCACCAGCACGGACTGCGGATCGGCGCCGGCGGCGACCCGCGCGGCCACCGACTCGACCAGCGTGGTCGTCTTGCCGGTGCCCGGGCCACCGACCACGAGCAGCGGCCCGTCAGCATGCTCGACCACCTGGCGCTGCAGCGGATCCTCGACCGGTGGCGCCGTGCCGGCGACCGCCCGCCGGACCAGTCGGTATGCGCTCACGCCCGCAATCAGACCACGAGGGTACGACAGATCCGCATCGGGCTGGCCGGGAGTATCCGTCGAATTCATCCACATTGGATAGTCCGGCACATCGGTGAGATCAGATGACCGGACGGGCGGATACCTCCAGCCGATCGGTTCTCATTTGAAAGTGATCAGAGTATTTAGATGATTTCATGTCTGGTAACCCGCCGAGGGCCGCCCGTGATCGCGTCCCATCGTTGAGCACGTGCGGGCGCGATGCCTGACCAGGCCGCCGACGGGAGTGAGCACGCAGGCGTACTGCAAACCTTCCGGGAGCTGCCGCGGGCCGCGCGCTTCGCGCTGGGCGGCGCGTTCGTCAACCAACTCGGTGCTTTCGTCCAGCTGTTCCTTGTTCTGTACCTGACCCACCGCGGCTTCTCCGGCGAGCAGGCGGGGCTCGCGTTGGGCGCGTACGCGATCGGCGCGATCGCCGGCACGGTGTTCGGCGGCAGCGTGTCCGACCGGCTGGGACCCCGCCGGACGATCGTGCTGTCCATGGTCTCCACCGCGGTGTTCACCGCGGTGGTGACCGCGCTGAACAGCTTCGTCGCGATCGCCGCCGTGGTGGCGCTGTCCGGAGCGCTGACCCAGGCGGCCCGGCCGGCGGTCTCCGCGTTGTTGTTCGGCGCGGTACCCAAGGCGCGCCAGACGATGGTGTTCGCGATGTACGCCACGGCGATCAACGCGGGTGCGATCCTCGGGCCGCTGGCCGCCACCTGGCTGTCGACCACCTCATGGAACCTCATGTTCTGGTTCGACGCGGCAACCTCGCTGGTGTACGGCGTGATCATCGCGGTGATGGTGCCGAAGGACCACGTCGCGACGGCCGAGCCGGCGGCTGCTCCGGCCGCGCGGCAGGCCGGGTACCGCTCGCTCCTGCGCGACCACCGGTACCTGGCCTACCTGTCGCTGATGCTGGCCAACGGCATGGTGCACATCCAGTACTTCGTCGTCGTACCGCTGATGCTGATGGCGGCCGGCTACCACACCTGGGCCTACGGCGTCGCGAGCGCGGTCGCCGCAAGCATCGTCGTCGGCGGCAACATGCTGGTCACCACGGTCACCCAGAAGTGGCCACCGTGGGTGGCGGTCATCACCGGCTGGACGCTGCTGGTGATAGGTCGCAGCGGGTACGGCCTACCCGGCGGCTACGCCGTCGTGATCGCGACCACCGCGCTGGCCGCGACCGGTGTGGTGATCGGCGGGGCCAGCGCGTTCGCCTACCCGGCCAAGGTCGCGCCGGATGGCGCCGTGGGCCGGTACATCGGCAGCGCCCATGCGGCGTTCCAGTCCGGCTACATGATCGGACCGGCCCTGGGCGTGCTGCTGTGGCACAGCCTGGGTCGAACGTTCTTCGCGATCTGCCTCGCCTTCGGGCTCCTCATGATCATCCCCGGCGTGTGGGGCATGCGACCGGCGCGCCCCGCCGACCCGGCGCTGGCCACGCCCGGTCGGCAAGCCCGCGGTGCGCTGCGGAGCTGACCCATTACTACCGACGACGGGAGATCCGCGTGGCGTTGGATGCAGTGGACTGTGGCGATGGGGCGGTGGCCCTGGTCGGCTACTCGGCGGCGTGGTTGCACGAGGCGGTGACGTTCCTTCCGGACTCGTCAGTGGTGGTCATCGAGGAGCCCGACGTGCTGCGCAAGCGCGACGTGCACGGCGCGGTCGCCGGATCCACATTGGTACGCGGCGTGGTCGACGCCGAGTACCACTCCGATGGTGCCGCGGACCGCTTCGTGCACGAGCACCGGGACCTGCGACTGTCGGCGATCATCCCGGTGGTGGACTACGCGGTGCCGTTCGCGGCCCGGTTGGCCGAGCGGTACGGCCTGGTCGGTGCGGGGT
>DASRRF010000665.1:0-5714 GCA_035695905.1 Micromonosporaceae bacterium
CCGACGACGTGGAGGTCGGGATTCTGCGCCCGGCGGCGGGACTGCACACCGAACGCGGCCGCACCGAGCATCACCACGAACCCCGCGACGCCGAGCAGGGGGCTATTGATGACGGTGCCGTAGACAACCAGCGCGAGCCCGATGATGCCGACACCGACCGCGACGAGCAGCCGACGGCGCGCATGGAAGCGCGGGTCGGTGGCGCGCACCGCCGAGGCGAACTTCGGGTCCTCGGCAAGCGACCGCTCGATCTGCTCGAACAGCCGCTGCTCGTGCTCCGAGAGCGGCACGGTACTCCTCCCCGGTCATCGAGGCCGACCCGGGACGGGACGGCGGACCGTGGCAGCCAGCCGGCTACCTACCCGCAAGTCTACGAGGGGGGTTGCGGGTCGGAAAGCGGGACGTTGCGCGCGGGTTCTGATTTTTCTCCCGGGCCGCCGTCCGGGCCGTAATCAGGCCCGACGCGGTGACCACGCGCCCCGGTCCCGAGCAGGCTGGCCGGGCGGACCGCGGCCGATCCGAACCGGTCGGCCACCGCGTCCGCCGCCTGTTCCGCCTCCCGCCAGCCGCGCTCCGGCGCGTCGAGGGCGAGCTGCCGGGCCGCCCCGCCGGCTTCGGCCAACCCCTCCAGGCGTACGCCGACCAGCCGGATCCGGCCACCGGGGGGCAATGCCTCGAACAGCGCCCACGCGGTGGAGAACACCTCCCGGGCGACGTCGGTCGGGGTGGGCAACGTGCGCGACCGGTTGAGGGTACGGAAGTCGGCCAGCCGCACCTTGAGGGCGACCGTACGGCCGACCTGCCCGGCTCTGCGTACCCGCTCGGCGACCCCGCCGGACAGCGCCAGCAGGGTCCGCCGGATGACTGTCGGATCCGCGACGTCCGACTCGAAGGTGGTCTCCGCACCGATCGACTTCTCCACGTGCTGCGGGGTCACCCGGCGGGGATCCCGGTTCCATGCGAGCGCGTGCAGATGCGCGGCACCGGCCTCGCCGAGCGCGGCCCGAAGCATTCCGATCGGCGCCTGCGCGACATCCCGGACAGTACGCAGGCCGAGCCGGCGCAGCACCTCATCGGTGCGCTCGCCGACCCCCCAGAGCGCGGCGACCGGCAGCGGGTGCAGGAAGTCGAGGGACAGGTCGGTCGGGATCACCGACAACCCGTCCGGCTTGGCCCGGGTCGAGGCGAGCTTGGCCAGGAACTTCGTCGACGCGACGCCGACCGAGCAGGGCAGGCCCTGCTCGGTGCGGATGCGCCCGCGGATGTGCCGGGCGATGTCGGCGGGCCGGCCGAACAGCTTCGCCGCTCCGGCGACGTCGAGGAACGCCTCGTCCATCGAGAGCGGCTCGACCAGCGGGGTAACGTCCCGGAAGATCGCCATGATGGCCCGGGACGCCTCCCCGTACGCGGTGAAGTCCGGTGGCAGGAAGACCGCCTGCGGGCACAGCCGGCGCGCCACGACGCCGGGCATCGCGCTGCGCACGCCGAACCGCCGGGCCTCGTAGCTGGCCGCGGAGACCACCGAGCGCAGGCCCGGGCCGCCCACGATGACCGGCCGGCCGCGCAGCTCAGGCCGGCGGCGCACCTCGACCGAGGCGTAGAACGCGTCCATGTCCACGTGCAGGAATGGGCAGCCGGTGTCATCGGCGTCCGGACCGAACCGCCGATCGCCGTCCTCGTCGCCGGTACGGCGTACCGCCTGACTGCGCCCCACGCCCGAAGGTTAGCCGGTGGCTACGACAGTTTCGCCAGGATCTCCGCGATCGTGTCGAGGATGGAGTTCGTACCCTCCTCGGCGTGCGGGTGAGCCTCGGGCGCGATGTCGAACGTGTAGCGCACCTCGGTCCTGCTCGACCTCATCCACCGATCGGGACCGACCCGGCGCCGAGGAGCAGCAGCGGGATCTCCATCTCCACCGCGGTGAACGAGCCGTGGTACGCCACCAGCTGGGCCACCACCGGCGGCTCCGATCGGCTGCTGAGCACCGCGTACCGGTCGCGGCAGGCCACCACCACGTCGCCGAGCCGGGCCAGATGCCCCTCGGGTACCGGCCCGAACCAGCCGGCCGCCACCGCCTCGTCCCGCGAACCAACCCAGGCCGCAGCGCCGAGTACGCCCTGCCAGGCTGCGATCACGTCGGCCGCCGCGCCCGGCGCGGTATGCAGGTACCGAACCCGCGGCTCGCCGGCCACGATCCGTACCCCGGCCCGCAGCCGTGGATCCTTGGCGAGGTCGAACCGGTGGTCTTCGGGCACGTCGAGCTGGCCATGGTCGGCGGTGACCAGCAGCGCGGCGCCGGCCGGCAGCCCCTCCACGAGCCGGCTGAGCAGCCGGTCCACCTCCGCGGCCGCGGCCCGCCAGGGCTCCGAGTCCACCCCGCACAGGTGCCCGATCCGGTCCAGATCGGCGTGGTACGCGTAGACCAGAGCCGGCGCGGGCGCGGTGGCCAACGCGTCGAGCACGGTGGCAGCGATCTCGTCCACCCCGCTGGCCCCGCGGTAGGCGCCGCCCCGGTTCGCCGCAACGGTCAGCCCGCTTCCAGCAAACTCGGGCCGGCTCACCACGCTGACCGCGACCCCGGCGGCCCGGGCCAGGTCGAACTGGGTGTGCAACGGCTGCCAGCGCAACGGATCGGGGTCGCCCCACCAGTCGATGTGGTTCAGCACCCGGGTGGTACCCGGCACGTTGACCGTGAAGCCGAGTACGCCGTGTGCTCCCGGCACCGCCCCGGTGCCGAGGCTGACCAGGCTGGTCGGGGTCGTCGAGGGGAACCCGGCGGTGAGCCGGCGGGCCGAGCCGAGCCGGCCTTCGAGTACATCGGCCAACGTCGGTGCGCACGCGGCCGCCGGTGGCAGCTGATGCCAGCCAAGTCCGTCGACCAGCAGTACGGCGATCTTGTCGACCACCGGGAGGTCGAGCGCGTTCGACGCTCCGGGTACGCCCAGCGCACCGAGGACACTGGGCAGGACGTCGGCCAGGCTGCCACCGCCGTACGCCGGTCGGACAATCGCGAACGGGTCGCGCACCTAGGCCGCCGCTGGCAACGGGCGGCGCTCCACCCCCGGGTGCCGGGCCAGCAAGTGCAGGGCGGTCGCCATGTCCCGGTACGGCGCGAGCCCGGCCACCGCGAGCTCGAACGCGAGGAGCGCCTGAGGATCCGCGTCGGCCACCGTTCCGGGTACCAGGTCGGCTACCACCCGTACCCCATGGATCTCCTCCACGGCCAGGCCGGCCGCCTCCAGGAGGGCCGCCGCGGAGGCCGCGTCATAACGCCGGCGCAGCGTGTCACGCGGGCGCCCGCCGGGCGGGTCGCCGCCCTGCGCGTCGGCCAGCAGGGCCATCGCGCTGGTCAGGTGGCCGGTGATGGCCCGGGCGAGGACCGCGGCGGCCCGGTTGGCCACCAGCACGCTGGCCGCACCGCCCGGCCGCAGCGCCGCGGCGAGCGCCTTCACCACGTCCGTGGGCTCATCGACTACCTCCAGCAGGCTGTGGCACAGCACCAGGTCCGCGCTGTCCGGCTCGACCAGATCGGCGATCGCGTCGGCGTCCCCCTGTGCCGCGGTGACCAGGTCGCCTACTCCCGCCTCGGCGGCCCGGCGGATCAACGCGGCGAGCGCGTCCGGACTCGCGTCGATCACCGTGACCCGGTGCCCGGCCCGGGCCAGCGGCACCGCGAAGCCGCCGGTGCCACCGCCGACATCCACGATCATCAAAGGGTCCGCGCGCCGCTCCAGCTCCCGGCGCAGCACGGCCCAGACGACGGCGGTACGCGGTGCCGCGGCAGGTGTTCGCTCCACCCGCTGAGCCTAAATGGCTCTCGCCGATGCCCGCAGCCGGCTCGCGCCCGCCGCCGCGCCAACTAACGGAAGTCGCGGGATCGAGATCGGACCGGCACCTCCACCGCGGCCAGATGATCGGCGGTGAGGTTGATGACGCCGTCGTGTTTCTCCAGCCGGCCCCGTACCAGCAAGGCCGGGCTGAGCCGGGCGACCTTGCGGTAGCGCTGCCACAACCCGGGCGAACAGGTCACGTTGAGCATGCCGGTCTCGTCCTCCAGGTTCATGAACGTGATGCCGCCCGCGGTCGCCGGACGCTGCCGGTGCGTGACGATCCCGCCCACGAAGATCCGCCGGCCGGCCTCGATCCGGGGCAGCCCACTGATCGGCACCGCACCGACCCGATCCAGCTGCGGGCGGATGAACTGCGCCGGATGGCTGTCCGGGCTCAACCCGGTCGCCCACACGTCGGCGACGAGCCGGTCGACGTCGTCCATCCCGGGCAGCATCGGCGCGTCGGTCCCGGTGACCGTGCCCGGCAGCCGGCCGGGCCGCTCCTGCGCGGCCGCGCCCGCCGCCCACAGCGCCTCCCGCCGGGTCAGCCCGAAACAGGCGAACGCGTCCGCGGTGGCCAGCGCCTCCAGGTGCACGGTGGACAGTTCGGTCCGCCGGACCAGATCAACCATGCTGCGGTACGGGCCGCCGTCGGTCCGTTCCGCCTCGATCCGCTCGGCCAGGTCGTCGCCGAGGGTACGCACGCTCGCCAGCCCCATCCGGACCACCGGCCCGCCGATCCCCCACTCCTGCGGCTTTGTCTCCGGACCGTTGCGCGGTCCACCCTCCACTGTGGCCGGTTCCAGGGTGGCGGTGGCCTTGCTGGCGTTGATGTCCGGCCGCCGGATCGTGACACCGTGCCGCCGTGCATCGTCCACAAGGGACTGTGGTGAGTAGAAGCCCATCGGCTGCGCGTTGAGCAGCGCGGCACAGAACGCGGCCGGGTGGTAGCGCTTCAGCCACGAGCTGGCGTACACGAGATAGGCGAAGCTGATGGCGTGGCTCTCCGGGAACCCGTAGTTCGCGAACGCGGAGAGCTTGAGATAGAGGTCGTCGGCGAGTGTGCCGGTGATGCCGTTGGCCGCCATGCCCTGGTAGAGCCGGGCGCGCAGCTGCTCCATCCGCTCGGCGGAGCGCTTGGACCCCATCGCTCGGCGCAGCTGGTCGGCCTCGTCCGCGCTGAACCCGGCCACGTCGATGGCCAGCTGCATGAGCTGCTCCTGGAACAGCGGTACGCCCAACGTGCGCTTCAGCGCCTTCTCCATCGTCGGATGCGGGATCGTCGGCTCCTCCAACCCGTTCTGCCGGCGGATGTACGGATGGACCGAGCCGCCCTGGATCGGGCCGGGCCGGATCAGCGCGACCTCGACCACGAGGTCGTAGAACTTCCTCGGCTTGAGCCGGGGCAGGGTGGCCATCTGCGCCCGGGACTCCACCTGGAACACGCCGACCGAGTCCGCCTGGCAGAGCATCTCGTAGACCTCGCCGTCCGTCTGCGGGATGTTGTGCAGTTCGTAATGCTCGCCTTCGTGCTCCTTGATCAGCTCGACGGAGTACCGCAGCGCGGAGAGCATGCCCAGCCCCAGCAGGTCGAACTTCGCCAGGCTGATCGCCGCGCAGTCGTCCTTGTCCCACTGCAGCACGGTCCGGTTCGGCATCCGGGCGTGCTCCACCGGGCACACCTCCACGATCGGCCGATCGCAGATCACCATGCCGCCGGAGTGGATGCCCAGATGCCGCGGGAACGTCTGCAGCTCGTTGGCGTACGCGATGACCTGCTCAGGGATGTCGTCATAGTCCGCGCTGGCCGTCGAACCCCAGCGGTCGATCTGCTTGCTCCAGGCGTCCTGCTGCCCGGGCGAGACGCCGAACGCCTTGGCGATG
>DASRRF010000666.1:0-4442 GCA_035695905.1 Micromonosporaceae bacterium
ATCCGGTCCGCCGGGCGCACCGCCAACCCCGCCTCGATCACCCGGTCGTCGTAGTACGGCGCGGCGTACGCGATGCCCAGCCGCGCCGCCACCTGCGCGATCTGCCGTGTGGTCCGGGACACGAACCGCATCCCGGCCAGCTCACGATGCTGACCCCGGCCGGGCGCGAGTGCTACCCCGTCGCGCACCAACTCGCGTACCGCCGACACAGCTTCCAGGGTTGTCCATGGCGGCAGCCGGGGCGGGGAACCCCAGTCGAGCATGGGCTCGGTCCACGGCGGCACCGGCTCGGTGAGGCCGGCGGCGACCCGATCGAGCCACGACCGGTACGGCCGGCGGTCGAACAGCTGGCGCAGCGTTGCTGCACGCGGCCAGCCGTACTTGGCGGCGAAACCCCGCAGGTTCCGCCACGCGAGCAGCGGCTGCCGGCGTACCAGGGCGTGCAGGTGTGACGGCGACCCGTAGAGCAACTCGTCCCCGCCGTTGCCGCACAGGTGTAGACGCGATCCCGTTCCGGCCGCCCGGATCAGAATCGCCAGCCGGCGTGGCAGGTCTACCGCGGCCGCGCACGGGCCGTCGAACGTGTCGACCCCGTCCAGGAGCCCCGCGTACGTCATCGGCATCGCATCGGCCGGGATCACCTCGTGCGCTACTGTGCCCAGCGCCGCGACGGTACGCCGGGCCCAGACCACGTCGTCGCCGAGCGGATCCCGGATCTCCGCGGTATACGCGATCACCCGGGCCGGGCCCCGTGCGGCCAGGCAGGCCACGGCCGTTGAGTCGAGTCCGCCGAGGTCACAGCTGACCAGCTCTCGTCCGGCGGTACGCACGGCCACCGCGGCGTCGAGTGCCTCGCGCACGCCGGCCGCGCCGGTTGCCATCGGTACCGCCGGCTCCGGCGGCGCCCACCAGGGGACCGTCCGCCACAACCGGTCCGCGCCGAGAGTCAGATAGTGATCCGGCGGTACGCCCTCAACGCCGCGCCACACCGGCCGCCCGGCGAGCGGATGCACGGTGAGCCCGTCGAGCAGGTGGGCCGCGAGCAGGGCCGGATCGGGCTCGGCGTCGAGCAACCAGGCCAACACGTCGGCCCGGTCCGCGGCGATCGGCGTACCCCCCGCGCGGGCGAAGAAGACCCGGCGCACCCCCGTCACGCTTCCTTGGACGCGAAGCTGGCCGGGCAGTGCGGCGACAACGTGCACGCTGCCCGCGATGGTCCTGGCGAACCGGTCCACGTCCGGGACGCTGCGCACCCGTTGCGCCGCGGCGGCGATCTGGTCGGGCTCGATCGCGTGCTGGCCGATAGCGGCAACCGCGATCGATCCGGCCCGCCCGACCGCCACCACGCTGTCCGGCCACCGGCCGAGCAGCCACGGACGCCCCGAAGCGTGAGCCACCACGTCCGTGGCAGAGCCGCGCAGCTTGGCCGCCGCATGCTCCGCGCCCGCCTCATCCGGCAGTACCGCGAACCAACTCGGGATGGTCGGGAGCGGAGAAGATCGCGCCATGGTGCGCCGCCTTCCGTGGAGCCCGGTGGGTGGCCCGGCCGGCCGGTTGACCACCGGCCGGCCGGGCCCGATCCTGCTGCGTCGTGCGCGATCGTGCTGCGCCGTGCGCGGCCTAGAGGATGTTGCCGTGGTCGAGCAGGTCCTTGGGCCCCCGGATCAGTTGACCCGTGACCTCGCGGAACGTGCCGACCCTGGTCAGCGTGGGACGCTCGTACGTGCGCATCTCCGTGCCTCCTCTCGGACTACCGACGCAGCCCTCTTCCGGGCTGCGGACGCGCCGACGCTAGGAAGCGGGCCTTCCAGTTGCCTTAGCGTCCGGTTACGGCCCGCGTACAAACCCCTGGTTGGCGGTATGCAAAGGCGAGGCACACTTGCTGGGTGCGGTGGAGCGTAGTGCCGGCGCCGATCGGCGAGCTGGGTGTCGCGGTGGACGACGCGGGCGTCTGCGCGGTCACGTTTCACGGACCGCCACCCGCCGCGGAACTCGATGCGCGGCCGGCCGGCGCGCTCGCCGAGGCGGCAGACCAGCTCCGGGCGTACCTCGCCGGCGAGCTGACCGAGTTCGACCTGCCGCTGTCCATCCGGCGGGGCAACGACTTCGAGCGTGCCGTCTGGGCCGAGCTGGCGCTCATCCCGTACGCCGAGATGCGCACCTATGGCCAGGTGGCCGCGGCCGTGAGTGCCGGCGACCCGCTGGCCGCCCGCGCAGTCGGGGTTGCCTGCAACCGCAACCCGTTGCCGGTCATCGTGCCGTGCCACCGGGTGGTCGGCGCGGGCGGGAAGCTGGTGGGGTTCGGCGGCGGCCTGCACCGCAAGCGCTTCCTGCTCGAGCTGGAGGCGGGGGTACGGATCGTGCGCGACTTCAGCTGAGGATGTAGCGGGCCATCCGGAGTACCCCGATCACCGCCAGCGCGCCGATCAGCAGGAGTACGAGGATGACGAACAGGCACGGCAGGACCGCGCTGCGCGGGCGGGGTGCCTGGTAGGAGCCCGCCCAGCGGGTCGGCGGGCCACCGGTCTCCGCCTCGTCGACGAGTGCGATCAGCCGCGCGCGGGCCGCGTCACCCGGCAGCGTGGCCGGATCCGCGGTCCAACTCAGCAGCCGCAGCCGCAACCAGGGCGACGGGTTGGCCCGGGCGAACGCGGCGAGCTCTTCGGGCCGGATGTCCTCGGTGAGGTACGCCCAACGGCCGGCCTCGGCGAGGTTGCCGGTCTGCCGGTAGATCGCCGCCAGCAGCCGGCGTACCTCCAGGTCGGCCGGGTCGACCGCGAGCAGCGTGCGCAGTCGCTGGGTGGCGAGGTACGTGTGGCCGAGCGCGAGATCGTTCTTGACCCTTGCCAGTACGTCCGCTTTGGCCACGGATTGATGCTCGTGGAGGAGCCGGAGACACGCCAGACGTGCGTGGAGAAATATCGAGCTACAGCAACCACTGCACGACGGTGACCGCCCCGATGACGGTGAACACCAGCACTACCAGTGCGCCGAGTAACAGCCCGACAGCGCCGAGCGGTACGACCCGGACGAGCGCGCCGTCCGGTCCGGTCCGGGCGCCACTCTCCCGGGCCGCCGCCTCGGCCAGCGTCTCCAGCCGGCGGCGGGCGTACTCGGTGGCGGCCAGGCCGGCCCGGTGCGGCCAGCGCAGCGCGGCCAGCTGCCGGGCCGCGGTGGGGAACGCCCGCTCGAACGCGGCCGTCTCGTCCGCATCCGCGCCCGGGTCGAGGTACGCCCACCGCCCCGCCTCCACCCGGTTGCCCACCTGGCGATGGACCGCGGCCAGCTGGCGGCGCAGGTCCAGGTCTGTCGGGTGTACGGCGACCAGGCTGCTCAACCGCTGGATCGCGGGTTGCGTACGGCCTCGGGACAGGTCCGCAGCGACCCGGGCGAGCGCGTCGGTCTTCGCCATGAGCCCACTATGGCCAGCGCCCGCCGGGCGGGTCCAGCCCCGCAAGTGTGGTCTTTACCGGGCAAACGGGTGGTCGACGGATTCACTCATCCCGCTGCGTGCCAGATCAACACTCGACCTCGCCGCGGATGAACGCCTCGATCGCTTCCCGGGCGTCATGGTCGTTGTACTGCACCGGCGGTGACTTCATCAGGTACGACGACGCGGACAGCAGCGGTCCGCCGATGCCGCGATCCATGGCGATCTTCGCTGCGCGGATCGCGTCGATGATGATGCCGGCCGAGTTCGGTGAGTCCCAGACTTCCAGCTTGAGCTCGGCGTTCAGCGGTACCTCGCCGAATGCCTTGCCCTCCAGCCGGATGTACGCCCACTTGCGATCGTCCAGCCACGGCACGTGGTCGCTCGGTCCAATGTGGACGGTACCGCGCTCCATGTCGTGCGGGATCTGCGACGTCACCGACTGGGTCTTCGAGATCTTCTTCGAGATCAGCCGCTCGCGCTCCAGCATGTTCATGAAGTCCATGTTTCCGCCGAAGTTCAGCTGGTACGTCCGCAGCAGCTCGACACCGCGTTCCTCGAAGAGCCGGGCCAGCGTGCGGTGGATGATCGTGGCGCCCACCTGGGACTTGATGTCGTCGCCGACGATCGGCAGCCCGGCGTCGGTGAACTTCTGCGCCCAGACCGGGTCGGACGCGATGAAGACGGGAAGCGCGTTGACGAAGGCGCAGCCGGCGTCGATCGCGCACTGCGCGTAGAACTTGTCGGCCTCTTCGGACCCGACCGGTAGGTAGCTGACCACCACGTCGACCCGGGCCGCGCGCAGCGCGGCGGCGACGTCCACCGCGGGTTCGTCCGACTCGGCGACCGTCTCGCGGTAGAACTTGCCGAGACCGTCCATGGTCGGTCCACGTTGGACGGTGATCCCGGTCGGCGGTACGTCTGCGATCTTGATGGTGTTGTTCTCGCTGGCGACGATCGCTTCGGCGAGATCGCGCCCCACCTTCTTGGCGTCCACGTCGAACGCCGCGAC
>DASRRF010000667.1:0-3489 GCA_035695905.1 Micromonosporaceae bacterium
GGCTGACACTGCAATGCCGGCTGACGTCCTGGCGCTGGTCGCGTCCCTTGACCGGGCCGGTTACCTGGCCGACGAGCCGCTGGCGACCGCGCTGTTCCTGGCGGTACGGATGGGCCAGCCGATCCTGCTCGAAGGCGAGCCCGGCGTGGGCAAGACCGAGGCGGCCAAGGCGCTCGCCGCCGCACTGGACACCCGGCTGGTACGGCTGCAGTGCTATGAGGGACTGACCGCGGCCGAGGCGTTGTACGAGTGGAACTATCCGCGGCAGCTGCTCGCGATCCGGCTGGCCGAGGCGAGCGGGACCGCGGTCCGCGAGGCCGATCTGTTCACTGCGGACTACCTGCTGCCGCGCCCGTTGCTGGCCGCCGTGGAGCATCCCGGTCCCCGTCCGGCGGTACTGCTCATCGACGAGGTGGACCGGGCCGACGACGAGTTCGAAGCGTTCCTGTTCGAGCTGCTGGCCGAGTCCGCGGTCACCATTCCGGAGCTGGGCACCCGGCGCGCGGCCGTGCCGCCGGTGTGCGTGCTCACCTCGAACCGGACCCGCGACCTGCACGACGCGCTCAAGCGGCGCTGCCTCTACCACTGGATCCGCTACCCATCCGCAGACCGGGTGGCGGCGATCGTACGACGGCGGGTGCCGGGGGTGCCCGAGTTCCTCGCTGCCCGGCTCGCCGGCGCGGTCCAGCGGCTGCGCGGGCTCGACCTCTACAAGCCGCCGGGGGTGGCCGAGGCGGTCAGCTGGGCCGCCGCGCTCGCCGCGCTCGGACTGTCCACATTGGATGAGTCCACAATGGAGCGTACGCTGCCGGCGGTGCTCAAGTACGACGAGGACGTCGAGGCGGTCCGGATGGCCGGTTTGGCGGCGGTGATCGGTGACGGCTGACCCGGCTGACCTCGCCGACGTGGTGGCGCGTTTCGGTGCGGCGCTGCGCGCGGCCGGCGTACCCGTCGGGCCGGACCGGTGCGAGCGGTTCGCCCGGGCCATCGTCGCGATCAAGCCGGCCACCACCCGCGCGCTCTACCACTGCGGCCTGGTCACCCTGGTCGCCGACCCGGCACACATCGAGCTGTACGACGCCGTGTTCGCCGCGGTCTTCGGCGGGCTGGATGACCAGGCGCAGTGGCGCGGCCAGCAACGGCCCTCGTTCGCGGACTCCGTGGACACCTCGGCCCGGCAGGCCAAGGTACGCGTGCTGGCCGCAGCGGCGGAGCGACTGTCCACCCGGGACTTCGGCGAGCTGACCGCGGCGGAGCTGGCCGAGCTGGCCGGCGCGATGCGCAGGCTGACGCTGGCCACCCCGGTACGCCGATCGCGGCGGTACCAGCCGGCCGCCCGCGGGCACCGGGTCGATCTGCGTAGCATGCTGCGCCAAGCCCGGCGCAGCGGCGGGTTCCCGGTACGGGTCGCCCGCCGGACCACCCGGCTGCGGCGGCGCCGGTTGGTCGTGCTCTGCGACATCTCGGGCTCGATGGAGCCGTACGCCCGGGCCATGCTCCAGCTGTTGTACTGCGCCGCGGGTGGGGCGAGCGCGGAGGTGTTCACGTTCGCCACCCGGCTGACCCGGCTGACCCGGGCGCTGCGGCGCGTCTCGCCGCACGTCGCGCTGGAACGGGCCGGTCAGCTCGCGCCGGACTGGTCGAGCGGAACCCGGATCGGCGCCGCGGTCAAGGAGTTCAACGAGCGGCACGGGCTGCGCGGGATGGCCCGCGGAGCGGTCCTCCTGGTCATCTCGGACGGCTGGGACACCGGGGATCCGGCGCTGCTCGGGCGCGAGCTGGCCCGGCTGTCCCGGGTCGCGTACCGGGTGGTGTGGGCCAACCCGCGTACCGCCAGCCCGCGGTTCCGTCCAATGGTCGGTGGCATGGCGGCCGCGTGGCAGTACTGCGACGCGGTGGTCAGCGCGCACCGACTGTCCGCATTGGACGACCTGCTCGCGGCGCTCGCCGCGAGCAGGCGCGGCTGACACCGCTCAGCTGCCGCCGCCCCGGCGGTTGGCCCACTGCCGGGGGCCCGCCACCGGGTTGGTCCGGCCGTGCTTGACCTTCCCGACCGGTTCCGCGGCCACACCCCGCTTGCCGCGGGCGCGCCGTTCGGCCCGGTTCGCGAAGGGCACCGGCGCCTCAACGGGCTCCTCGGCCTCGATCGGCGGGGCTTCGACCTCGACCGGCTCGGCCGGCTGGGTCTTGGCGGGCTTGGTGCGCGTGGCCTTTGCCGGCTTGGCGCCCGCTGCTTTGGTGGGTTTACGACTTTCGGGCATGGTCATCTCCCCGGGGACTGTGTGGGAATGGGCCGAGTGTGCGCGGTGGCGCATCGTCCTCAGGAGATCATGCGATCAAGACTAGCAGACCGCGCGGTTGATCTAGTGCCCGGCGCTCTGGTAGTACCGCAGCTGCCCGCGCCAGAACCGGTACGCCAGGACGAACAGCCCGAGGCCCAGCGCGGGGCCGGCGTACCCGAGCCACGGCGCGACGCGCAGGTCGCCGGTGCCGAGCAGAGTGCTCGCCGGCAGGTAGGCGGCGAACGCGACCGGCACGACGAACGTCAGCAGCCACTCGGTGCCGGCCCCGAAGATCTTCAACGGGTACGAACCGAACGTGCTGAACAGGTCGTCCACCGCCTCCCGCAGGTTGTACGTATCCAGTAGGCGGAACGTCAGCCCGGCGAGACCGAGCTGCACAGCGGCCTCGATCAGTGCGCCGCCGGCGATGGCGAGTACGCAGAACCCGATGGCCAGCGGCGACCAGTCGACCCCGGCGGCGCGCGCCGCGACCGCGAAGATGGCGATCCCGGCCACCAGGTCGCCGGCCGAACCCATCCGCATGGTCCGGGTCGTCATCAACTGGACCAGCGGGTTGAGCGGGCGCAGCAGGTACCGGTCGAACTCGCCCTCGCGGACCAGCCAGTCGAACGTGAGCAGCGCGTTGAACGGCAGCAGCCACAGCGCGTGGGCCAGCAGGCGCAGCCCGTACAGGAAGGCAACCTGGGCGAAGCTCCACCCGGCCAGCGACGGGAACCGGTGCAGCACCACCCAGACGAACGCGAACCCGCTGCCCTGGTAGATGGCCCCGGTGACAACCATGACGAGCAGGTTCATCCGGTAGTGCAGCGCGCCGCGCAGCGACGCCCGCTGCAGGATCCAGTAGAGCCGCACGGTGCGTCGTACCCTCGCGGTCTCAGCCACCCTGGACCACCACCCGGCGGTACGCCCGGCGCCAGACCAGCCACACGATCCCGGCGAGCGCGAGGAGCCATCCGATCTGCGCGATCAGGGCGTGGACGAGGTCGGCGCCGGACAGCGCCCCGACGTACGTGGCGGCCGGCACGTACCCCATGAACCGGAACGGCAGCGCGTCGGCGAGCGTGCGCAGCGCACCCGGGAAGAAGGTGAGCGGCACCATGGTGCCCGCGAAGAACTGGCTCACCAGCCGGTAGAGCGTGCTGATCCCGCTGATTTCCAGCGTCCAGAACGCGGCCATGCCGACGAG
>DASRRF010000668.1:0-3671 GCA_035695905.1 Micromonosporaceae bacterium
CGCCGTTTCAACGCGGCGATTCGTACCATGTAGAACTCGTCCAGGTTGGACGCGAAGATTGCCAGGAACTTCGCCCGTTCGAGCAGCGGGATCGCCCGATCCTCGGCGAGCGTGAGCACCCGCGCGTTGAAGTCCAGCCAGGACAGCTCCCGGTTGAGGAAGCGGTCTTCGGGCAGCGGCTGCTCCGCCACGGGCAGCAGGTCGCCCGCTTGGGTCACCCCGACCGCGGGCCGCGGCTGGCGGGGCGTACGGCGCGCTGGGGTGGTACTCACCCCGCAATCATCACCCGGCCAGAGTTAACGGGTGATGAACTTAGGCCAGCCGGCGGCTTCGCCGCCTAGGGCATGGTGGGCAGGGTGACCCGGACGATCCGACCTGATTGGTCGTGCTCGATCCGTAGCCGCTGGCCGAGCCGCAGCAGCCGCAGCCCGGACGCGTCGAACGCGGCCTCGTCGAACCGGACCTCACTGCCGTCGTCGAGCAGCAGCGTGCCGGACCGGAGATCCGGGTCGTAGCTGGCGACCGTGCCCTGCATGCCGCTCACCGTAGCGCCTCCGTCCGACCCGCGGGTGTTGTGGTGCGGGCCTTCTGCTCTGCCCGGGTTGGCGGGGCAGAAGGCGCTGCCCCGCCAGACTGGGCAGAGCAGAAGGCGCGCTAACCGGGGGAGAGCGCCGCGAGCAACGCCGCGGTGTGCCGGCCCACGCCCAGCGCCACGGCGAACGCCAGATCGTCGGCGGTGTCCACGTCCCGCCGCAGTGACGGCCAGTCGCCGGGCAGCCGGGCCGCGCCGGAGGCCGCGTGCGCCGCCGCCGACTCCGGCCCGAACCGCGGGTCCAGCCGCACCCCGGGCGGTGCCGCGAGCAGCACCGTGCCGACGCCGGAGGCATCCGGCACGAATGACCGGCGCCCGCCAGCCGCGCCGAGCGCATCGGCCAGGTCGGCCGGGTGCAGCGCCGGCAGGTCCGCGGTGAGTGCCGCAACACCCAGGCCACCGCCGGTCGCCAGCGCCGCGCCATGGGCAACGGCCGCGTTCAGTCCGGCGTCCGGATCATCGGGTACGACCAGAGCGCCCAACTCCGCCACCCGCTCGCGGACCGCCGGGTCATCGGTGACCACTATCACCTCGGCGATCGCCGGGCAGGCCAGTACCGCGGTGACCGTGTCCACCGCGAACGCGAGGACCAGGCGGTCATGGGCCGGCGCGGGCACGGCACCGCGCAGCCGCGCTTTCGCCGCCGCCAATCGCTTCACGGGCAGCACCACCGCCCAGGCCGGATCGCCCACAACCGCTCATCCTGCCAAGTGGCGCCCCCTCAGTGGGCGCCGCCCGCCGCGAGCAGGCATGATTCCCAGCAAGGCGTCGGAGGGAGGGGCCGTGGCAAGGCGGCGCTTGGGGTTCTGGCGGCGGTTCGCGGTGGTCGTGGTCAAACCGGCACTCACCGTGTTGACCCGGCGTACCTGGCGCGGGATGGAGCACATCCCGGCCACCGGAGGGGCGATCCTCGCGGTCAACCACGTGTCCCACGCCGATCCGCTGACCTGCGCGCACTTCATCTACGACGCGGGCCGCTGGCCACAGTTCCTGGCCAAGGCGAGCCTGTTCGAGGTACCCGTGCTGGGTTGGTTGTTCCGCCAGGTACGGCAGATCCCGGTGCTGCGCGGCACGGTCGACGCGGTGAAGGCGCTGGATGCCGCGGTGGCCGCGGTGGAGGCCGGCGACGCGGTGATCTTCTACCCGGAGGGGACCACCACCAAGGAGCCGGACCTGTGGCCGATGCGCGGCAAAACCGGCACGGCCCGGCTCGCGCTGACCACCGGCGTACCGGTGATCCCGATCGTGATGTGGGGTCCCCAGCAGATCTACGACCCGCGGACCAGCGAGCTCAAGCTGAGGGTCCGTACCCCGGTCACGGTCGTCGCCGGCCCGGCGGTGGATCTGTCCAAATGGGACGGTGCCGCGCCGACCTCCACCACGCTGCACGAGATGACCGACGAGATCATGCTGCGGCTACGCGACATGCTCGCCGAGATCCGCGGGGGTACGGCGCCCGAGCTGTGGTCGCCGGCGAAGGGCACGCCCCGTGGGTAACGTGCGCGCCGCCGTGCTCGGCGCCGGCTCATGGGGTACGGCGTTCGCCAAGGTCCTCGCGGACGCGGGTACGCCGGTGACGTTGTGGGCGCGGCGGCCCGAGATCGCCGCGTCGATCCGGGACCGGCGGGCCAACCCGGAGTACCTGCCCGGGCTGACCCGGCTGCCGGACGGCATCTCGGTGACCGTGGACGCCGCCGAGGCGATCGACGGTGCCGAGCTCGTGGTGCTCGCCGTACCCGCGCAGACCCTGCGCGGCAACCTGGCCGTGTGGAGCGGCTCACTGATGCCGGACGCCACGCTGATCAGCCTGATGAAGGGCATCGAGCTGGGCAGCACCCGGCGGATGACCGAGGTGATCGCGGAGACCGCCGGGGTACCGCCGGACCGGGTGGCCGTGGTCTCCGGGCCGAACCTCGCCGCCGAGGTGGCCGCCGAGCAGCCGACCGCCACGGTGGTCGCGTGTACCGATATGGCCCGGGCGACGCTCGTCCAGCGGGCGATCACCACGCGCTATTTCCGTCCGTACACGAATGACGACGTGGTCGGCTGCGAGCTGGGCGGCGCGGTGAAGAACGTGATTGCCCTGGCGTACGGGATGGCTTCGGCGATGGGGCTCGGCGACAACACGAAGGCGATGCTGATTACCCGCGGGCTGGCCGAGACGGCCCGGCTGGGCGTCGCGCTCGGCGCCGACCCGCTGACCTTCGCCGGCCTCGCCGGGCTGGGCGACCTGGTCGGCACCTGCATGTCGCCGCTGTCCAGGAACCGGACGTTCGGCGAACACCTCGGCCGGGGCGAGACCCTCGAGCAGGCGCAGGCGGCCACCCGGCAGACCGCCGAGGGGGTCAAGAGCTGCCTGGCCATCCGCGACCTCGCGGTACGGCGCGGCGTGGAGATGCCGATCACCGAGCAGGTCGAGCTGGTCTGCCACGAGGGCCTGGATCCGCGGGTCGCGGTCGGTGCGCTGATGAGCCGCGAGACCAAACCCGAGTAGTTACCCGTACCCGAAGGAAAAACCCGCGGACCGCAACCGGGCCGAGGAGATCGGCCGGGTCGGGGTCTTGACGTCGCCCCGGAACTCCAGCGGTGGCAGGCCGGCGTCCGCGGCGAGCTTGTCGAACGCGGTGCCGGTGCGCTGCGGGACGACCGCGTCCGGCACCGCGTTGTAGACACCGGTCAGTCCACTGTCGACAACGAACGCCGCGGCCGCGGCGGCGTCCCGGTAGTCGACGCGGTAGAGCAGCGCGTCGGCGGAGAACGGTACGGCGCCACCGAAGTGCTCGTGCGCGAAGGAGAGCAGGGCCGTGTCGTCGAGATCGGACGGGTGCCCGACGACGTCGGGCAGCCGGAGCACGGTCGAGTGCGGCGACTCGAGAACCACCCGCTCCGCCGCGCCGAACGCCTGCGCCGCCGGTTCGAGCTCGGTCGTCGCGGGCGTACGCTCATCGATCGGTTCGGTGCCCGGGCCGCCGTCGCCGTAGACCACCATCGATGACAGGAAGACCAGCCGGCGGTTCGCCCGGGCCGCGGTCCGTACGGTGCCGAGCAGGGCGTGCCGGTACTCGACCAGCCGGTCCCG
>DASRRF010000669.1:0-13916 GCA_035695905.1 Micromonosporaceae bacterium
GGCGGGGTCGAGGGATGGCAATGAATGAGGCCGCAGCCGGTTACGACGTCGTGGCCCGCCGGTACGCCGAGGAGATCGGCGGCGAGATGCCCGGCAAACCGGTGGAACGCGCGCTCTACGCGTGTTTCACCGAGCTTGTCGCGCCACACACGGCCACCGGGCTACCGGTCGCCGACGTCGGATGCGGCCCCGGCCACGTCACGAGGTACCTCGCCGACAATGGACTACCCATGCTCGGCTTGGACGCCTCGACCGGGATGATCACGGTCGCCCGGGAGCGTTACCCCGACCTGGAGTTCCGGGTCGGCACGTTCGCGGCGCTCGGCGTACCCGATGGGGCTTGGGCCGGTGCGGTTGCCGCGTACTCGATCATCCATGTCGAACCCGACGACCGGCCGGCGGCCTACGCCGAGCTCGCCCGGGCAGTCACGCCGGGCGGTTGGTTGCTGCTCACGTTCCATACCAGTGAGCCTGGGAAATTCAGCGCCGGCTCCGTCGAGCATATTGACCAATGGTGGGGGTACCCGGTGAGCCTGGACTTCCATTTCCTCGACGCCGACGAGGCCGTGGCGGATCTCGCGCGGGCCGGGTTCGTCGTGATGGCCCGCACCGACCGCGAACCGTGGCCGGACGTCGAGGCGCCCACCCGCCGCTGCCACCTGCTCGCCCAGCGACACTGAATCTTCTGGTTCGCTCACTCGCGGGCGCTGAGCGCGACGTCTTCCCTCGCCGCCCCGAAACCCCGACTTCGTCGGCGGGTCGGCTCGGTCCAGACGCCGCGGCGCCCGCTCGTTCACTCACTGAGCCCCGCCGGTCGTACGCTTTCCGGCATGCGTACGCCCCGCGCGCTCGTACCCGTGGTGTTGCTGGGCTTGCTACTCGGCGGGTGTGGCGGTGGGCCGGATGCGAACGCCTGGGCGGCCACGGTATGCACCGCGCTGGCGCCGTGGCGTACCGAGATCGGTTCGCTGACCGAGCGGGCGCGCAAGCAGCTGGCCGCCGCGACCACACCGGCGCAGGCCAAGGAGAATCTGGTCCGGCTGCTCGGCGGTGCGCAGGAGGCGAGCGAGACGGCCCGAGCCAAGGTCGCCGCGGCCGGAGTGCCCGATGTGGACGGTGGTGACGCCGTGGCGGCTGAGTTCGTCGCCTCGCTGACCGCCGCCCGGGACGCGTACGGCAAGGCGAAGTCGACCGTGCAGAAGCTCGGTGCCGGTGACGAGAAGGCGTTCTACGACGGCGTGGTGGCGGCGATGGCGACACTGACCCAGGAGTACGGCCGCAGTTCGCTGGACACCACGAAGCTGCACTCGGTCGAGTTACAGGTCGCCTTCGACGAGGTGCCGGAGTGCCGGTGATGCCACGGCAGCTGTCCCTGTTCGGCGTGGAGGCCGCCGACCCGACCCCGGCCGACCTGGCCGGGCTGCTCGCCGGGCCGGGCGAGCTGGTCCGGATGGGCGGTACGGCCCGGATCTCCGTACCGGTGGCCGACGCTTGGCGGGTCCATGCGCTCATCGCCGAGCTGGCGATCCGCGGGCTGCCGGCGAGCTGGGAGTCCACAGTGGACAAACATTTCGCGGTACGGACGGCGTACACGTCGGTGCTTATGCCGCTCGCCGCGGCCTGGCTGCGCGGTACCGGGAAGCTGCCGCCCCCGGGCTTTGCGCTGGACGGCCGCCGGCTGCGGTTGTGGCTGGTCGCGGCCGGCGGGCCGGAGGTCACCGCGGGTCGGGCACCGGGCGGGTTCGTGCTGCGGCTCGGCGCGGCGGACGAGCCGTCCTGGGCGCCGGCCGGTGCCGCGCTCGCCGCGCTCGGGCTGGCCGGGGCGCTCCTGTCGCCCGGGGCCGGCGGCCCGGCGTACCGGATCGAGGGGCGTCGCCGGCTGGCCCGACTCGCCGAACTCGTCGGCGACCCACCCGCGCCCGCACCCGCGGGTTCGTGGCCGGTCTAATCCGACAAATAACTCTTAAGATCGGCGTTTTGGGCGCGAAACACCCAGCGCCCCTGCATGATCGGCGTACCGGACGGCGATCTGTCGGGGCGAACCTGCGGTGGGCCGTGCGGCGAGCCGACGACCAGGGTGTACGGTGGCCGCGTCCGAGGGGGCGTCGCCAGGCATCGATGGGGGTGCGCAACCGGCAGCGCGCGGGGAGCGTTACCTTGGACATCCGTGCCCCCTGGCGCTGAGCGCGTGGAACGCTCATACCCCGGGGCGGGCGGGTACCAACTGACAGCGGAGAGGGTCGTGCCGAGCGCAGCGAAGAGCAGCCGACTGGTCATCGTCGAGTCTCCGGCGAAGGCCAAGACGATCTCGGGCTATCTGGGTCCGGGGTACGTCGTCGAGGCGAGCCTGGGTCACGTGCGCGACCTGCCGCGCAACGCCGCCGACGTGCCCGCCCGCTACAAGGGCGAGCCGTGGGCGCGACTCGGCGTGGACGTGGACCACGACTTCACCGCGCTCTACGTGGTCAGCCCGGACCGGCGCCAGCAGATCGCCAAGCTCAAGAAGCTGACCGGCGAGGTCGACGAGGTCTACCTGGCCACCGATGAGGACCGCGAGGGCGAGGCGATCGCCTGGCACCTGGTGGAGACGCTCAAGCCCAAGGTGCCGGTCAAGCGGATGGTCTTCCACGAGATCACCAGGCCGGCGATCGCCGCCGCGGTGGCGAACCCCCGGGACATCGACCGCGACCTGGTGGACGCCCAGGAGGCCCGGCGGATCCTGGACCGGTTGTACGGGTACGAGGTCAGCCCGGTGCTGTGGAAGAAGGTCATGCCGAAGCTCAGCGCCGGCCGGGTGCAGTCGGTGGCCACCCGGATCGTGGTCGAGCGCGAGCGGCAGCGGATGCGGTTCCGCAGCGCGGAGTACTGGGACATCGTGGCCCAGCTCTCGCCCCGCAACGCGCCGGGTTCCTTCTCGGCCACGCTGATCTCGCTGGACGGCGACCGGGTCGCCACCGGCAAGGACTTCGAGCCGACGACCGGCCAGGTCAAGCCGAGCGTCGGCGCGGTGCACCTGGACGAGCGCGCGGCCCGCGGGCTGGCGGCGCGGCTGGACAACCGCCCGTTCACCGTCACCCGGGTGGAGGAGAAGCCGTACCGGCGCCGGCCGTACCCGCCGTTCATCACCAGCACCCTGCAGCAGGAAGCGGCCCGCAAGCTGCGGCTGTCCTCGGCGGCCACGATGCGTACCGCGCAGCGGCTCTACGAGAACGGCTACATCACCTACATGCGTACCGACTCGGTGAACCTCTCCGAGACCGCGCTGGCCGCCGCCCGTACCCAGATCGCCGAGCTGTACGGGGACCAGAGCGTGCCGCCGCAGCCCCGGCGGTACACCGGCAAGGTGAAGAACGCGCAGGAGGCGCACGAGGCGATCCGCCCGGCCGGCGACAACTTCCGGACCCCGGGCGACGTGGCCGGCGAACTGTCCACCGAGGAGTTCAAGCTCTACGAGCTGATCTGGCGGCGGACCATCGCCAGCCAGATGACCGACGCGGTCGGCTCGTCGGTGTCGGTACGGATCCGCGCGGTCTCCACCGGCAACGAGGAGTGCGACTTCGGGGCGACCGGCAAGACCATCACCGATCCCGGGTTCCTGCGTGCGTACGTGGAGTCCAGCGACGACGAGGACGCCGAGGCCGAGGACGCCGAGCGGCGGCTGCCGAACCTGGTCAAGGACCAGCCGCTGGACGCGGAGTCGATCAACCCGACCGGGCACATCACCCAGTCACCGGCCCGGTACACCGAGGCGTCGCTGATCAAGGCGCTGGAGGAGCTGGGCATCGGCCGGCCGTCCACCTACGCCTCGATCATGCAGACCATCCAGGACCGCGGGTACGTCTTCCGCCGGGCTCAGGCGCTGGTCCCGTCGTTCCTCGCGTTCGCCGTCATCGGGCTGCTCGAACAGCACTTCCCGCGGCTGGTGGACTACGGCTTCACCGCCGCGATGGAGAACGAGCTGGACGAGATCGCAGCCGGCGACGCCGCCGCGGTGGACTTCCTGCGCTCCTTCTACTTCGGCGGTGACCTGGGCGAGCCGGGTTCGATCTCGCGCTCGGGCGGGCTCAAGCGGATGGTCACCGAGCGGCTCAGCGACATCGACGCCCGGGGCATCAACTCGATCCCGCTGGTCCGCGACGACGCCGGGCGCGAGGTCGTGGTCCGGGTCGGCAGGTACGGGCCGTACCTGCAGCGCACGATGCCCGGCACGGAGGACTCCGAGGAGGACCGGGTCGGCCTGCCGGACGGGCTGGCGCCGGACGAGCTGACTCCGGAGAAGGTCGACGAGCTGTTCCTCGGCGGCAACGGCGAGCGCAAGTTGGGCGACCACCCGGAGACCGGCGAGCCGATCGTGCTCAAGTCCGGCCGGTACGGGCCGTACGTATCCACAGGGGACAAGAACGCCTCGCTGCTGCAGTCGCAGACGCCGGACTCGCTGACCCTCGAAGAGGCGCTCCGGTTGCTGTCGCTGCCGCGGGTCGTCGGCGTCGCGCCGGACGGTGAGGACGTGCTGGCCGCGTCCGGCCGCTACGGTCCGTACGTCAAGAAGGGCGACGAGTTCCGGTCGTTGGAGACCGAGGAGCAGATCTTCACGGTCTCCCTGGACGCCGCGCTGGCCCTGCTCGCCGCGCCGAAGACCCGGCAGCGCCGGGCGGCCGGCCCGCCACTGCGCGAGCTCGGCCCGGACCCGTTGACCGAGAAGGCGATGGTCATCAAGGACGGCCGGTTCGGGCCGTACGTCACCGACGGCGAGACGAACGCGTCACTGCGGCGCGGCCAGACACCCGAGTCGATGACCGTCGCGCAGGCCAGCGAGATGCTCGCCGACAAGCGGGCCAAGGGTCCGGCAACGCCACGCAAGAAGGCGACTCCGGCGAAGAAGGCCGCGAAGAAGACGACCGCGAAGAAGACGACCGCGAAGGCCGCGCCTACGAAAGCCGCCGCGAAGAAGGCTGCGCCGAAGAAGAAGGCCTGACCGCTCTCTCCCCTTCCGCCACCTGGTCTAACGCTGTGCGTCCGTGCCCTGGGCGAGTTGGTGCAAAGACGGGCGATTCAACTTCCCGCCGCACTCGTTAATCCGAGTAGGGTTTCCGTTTCGAGTGCGCCGGGTGAGGGCGCGGCGCACTCGAGCGCACGAGGTAAGGGGGTGGGCGTGGCGACACTCACGGTCCGGCCGCTGCGCCGGGTTCCGGTGCAAGGTCGCAGCGTCGCACGGGTCCAGCGGATGCTCGACGCCTGTGCGGAGTTGGTCGACGAGCTCGGGTACGAGGCGCTGACCACCACACTGCTGGCGGAGAAGGCGGGCGTGGCGATCGGCTCGGTCTACCAGTTCTTCCCGGACAAGCGAGCGGTCGTACAGGCGCTCACGATGCGCAACCTCGAGGCGTACCTCGACCGGCTGGCCCGGCGCATCGAGCAGAGCGCGTTCCCGCACTGGTGGGACGCGGTGGACGCGGGAATCGACGAGTACATCGCCATGCACCGGACCGTCCCCGGCTTCCGTACCCTGCACTTCGGCGACGTCGTCGACGTGCATCTGCTGGACGAGAACCGGGACAACAACGCGGTCATCGCGGACCAGCTGTCCCAGTTGTTGGTTGCCCAGTTCGCGGTCGAGGAGACCCCGCGGCTCGGGTTCGCCCTGGCGATCGCCGTCGAGGCCGGCGATGCGCTGATCAAGCTGGCGTTCCGCCGCGACCCGGAGGGCGACGAGGCGGTACTCACCGAGGCGAAGGCCCTGATCCGGGAGTACCTGCACCGGCACGTGGAATAGCCGCGGACCCGGTACCGTGAGCGTGCTCTCAGGGGAATGTCAGGGTGGGAGTGATCGGATGGCGGACTAGAGTGCAACGGTGGGCTCGCCCAGCGATGGGCCGGCGGGCGGAGGTACGGCCATCGGGAAAAAGTCCAACGGGGCGGCGCCGGACGAGGCAGATCGGCAGCCGGGGACTCAGCCTTCCGGCAAACAGGGCAAGGTTAACCCAACATCGGTAGACTTGTCAGGCTTTGCCGAGCTTCGGGCGATTTTACGAATTCGGCCGTTCCGTCGGTTGTGGCTGGTTCTCGGTGTCGCCTCGCTCGGTGACAGGCTCGGCTTGCTGGCGACCGCGACCTTCGCCAGCGCACAGGTCTCCGGCGACGCCGCGAAGGGGCTCGCGTTCGGCTCGGTCATCGCGGTCCGGCTGCTGCCGGCACTGCTGCTCGGCCCGGTCGCCGGGGTACTGGCCGACCGCTTCGACCGCCGGTACACGATGGTCGTCTGTGATCTGTTGCGGTTCGTACTGTTCGCCTCGATCCCGATCGTCGCGCTGCGTACCGGCAACCCGGCGGCGACGATCGGCTGGGCGGCGATCGCGACGTTCCTCATCGAGACCGTGACGATGATCTGGATCCCGGCCAAGGAGGCCTCGGTCCCGAACCTGATCCCGCGCGCCCGGCTGGAAAAGTCCAACCAGCTCACCCTCATCACCACGTACGGCCTGACCCCGGTACTCGCGGCGGCGCTGCTGGCCGGCCTGAACGCGGCGATCGTGGCCAGCGCGACCCCGAGCATGCCGGAGTGGGTCAACGCGTCGTCGCTCGCGCTCTACTTCAACGCGCTGTCCCGGCTGGTCACCGCGGTGGTGGTGCTGTTCGGGATCAAGGAGATCAGCGGTCGGGACGGCGGGCACCCCGGTCCCGGCACCAGCCTGTTCCGGCAGTTCATCGACGGCTGGCGGTACGTGGCGAAGACGCCGCTGGTACGCGGGCTGGTACTCGGCATCCTCGGCGCGTTCGCCGGTGGCGGTGTGGTGGTCGGCACCGCGCAGTTCTACGCGAAGTCGCTCGGCGGCGGTGACTCCACATTCTCCGTACTCTTCGCGGTGCTCTTCATCGGCCTGGGGCTGGGCATCGCGTTGGGGCCGCGGCTGATCGGCGCGCTGTCCCGGCGTCGCTGGTTCGGGCTGTCCATCATCCTGGCCGCGCTGTCTGTGGGCGTACTCGCGCTGTCCTGGCATTTGACCCTGGCCGTCGTCGGCACGTTCGGCGTGGGAGTCGGCGCGGGCATGGCGTTCCTGTCGGGTACGACGCTGCTCGGCTGGGAGGTCGGCGACGACGTACGCGGGCGGGTCTTCGCGTTCGTGCAGACCGCCGTCCGGGTCGTGCTGATGCTCGCGATCTCGATGTCCGGCGTGCTGGTCGGGCTCGGTGGATCCCGTGAGCTGAAGGTCGCCGGGCTGGGCATCTCGGTGTCGTCCACCCGCCTGCTCCTGCTCGCGGCCGGCGTCTTCGGCGCGATCACCGGTGTCACCGCGCTGCGCCAGATGGACGACAAGCCCGGCGTACCGCTGTTCAGGGACATCTTCAGCTCGTTGCGCGGGCGCCCGCTCGCGATGCCGGATGCCGAGCCGGACGGCGGGATCTTCGTGGTCTTCGAGGGCGGCGAGGGCGCCGGCAAGTCCACCCAGGTCCGGCTGCTGGCCGCGGCCCTGCAGGCGGAGCACCGCGATGTCGTGGTCACCCGCGAGCCGGGTGCGACCGAGATCGGGGTACGGATCCGGCGGCTGGTCCTCAACGGTTCCGCCGATCCGGCCGTGCCGCCGCTGTCCGCCCGGGCCGAGGCGCTGCTCTACGCGGCCGACCGGGCGCATCACGTCTCCTCCGTCGTACGCCCGGGACTGACCCGGGGTGCCGTCGTGATCAGCGACCGGTACGTGGACTCGTCGCTGGCATACCAGGGCGCGGGCCGTACCCTGCCGGTCGACGAGGTGTCCTGGCTGTCCTCGTGGGCCACCGGCGGCCTCAAGCCGGATCTCGTCGTACTGCTCGATGTGGACCCGGTTGTGGGACTGTCCCGGGTGGACAGTCGCGGCGCGGGCAGCGACCGGCTGGAGAGCGAGTCCCTGGCGTTCCACGAGCGGGTGCGGTACGCCTTCCTCGACCTCGCGGCCGACGATCCGGGGCGGTACCTGGTCCTGGACGCGTCCCGGCCGGCCGACGAGATCGCCGCGGCGGTCTTCGCCCGGGTCGCCGAGTTGCTGCCGCCCGCCCCGCCGGCGCCGCCAGCCTCCTTATCGGACGATGAGCTCAAGTCCATTGTGGACGGCGAACTGGAACGCCGAACAACGTGAGCGAGTGAACCAGGAGACTCAGTGACCGACGTGTTCGCGCCGCTGGTCGGGCAGGAGGACGCGGTCCAGACGCTGCGCCGGGCCGCCGCGGCGGCGGCCGCGGTGGTGCGCGGCGATCCGGCGCCGGCCGGGGTGATGACGCACGCCTGGCTGTTCACCGGCCCACCGGGCTCGGGGCGCTCGGTCGCCGCCCGGGCGTTCGCCGCCGCGCTGGAGTGCGCCACCGGCGAAGGTTGCGGCACCTGCCCCGGCTGCCACACCACGCTGGCGGGCACCCATGCGGATGTACGGTTCGTGGTACCCGAGGGGTTGTCCATCGGCGTCGACGAGATGCGGGCGCTGGTGTTGCGGGCGGCCTCGACGCCGACCGGTGGGCGCTGGCAGGCACTCGTCGTCGAGGACGCGGACCGGCTCACCGAGGCCGCCGGCAACGCGTTGCTGAAGGCGGTCGAGGAGCCGCCACCGCGTACGGTGTTCCTGCTCTGTACGCCGTCGACGCATCCGGACGACATCTCGGTCACCATCCGCTCGCGGTGCCGGCTGGTACCACTGCGTACCCCGCCGGCCGACGCGGTCGCGTCGGTGCTCGTCGCGCGGGACGGGGTGGCGCCCGACGTCGCCGCGTGGGCCGCAGCCGCGGCGCAGGGGCATGTGGGCCGGGCCCGCCGGCTGGCCAAGGATCCGGCGGCCAGGTCCCGGCGGGAGGCGGTGCTCGCGGTGCCGCGCCGGTTGACCGGGCTCGGCGCGTGCTTCGATGCGGCGTCCTCGCTGATCGAGGCGGCCGAGGCGGAGGCGAGCGCCGCAGTATCCGATGTGGACGTTTCCGAGCGGGCCGCGTTGGAGACCGCGCTCGGCGCCGGGGGTACCGGTCGCGGCGCGGCCAGTGCGTTCCGCGGCTCGGCCGGTGCGCTCAAGGACCTCGAGCGCCGGCAGAAGTCGCGGGCCACCCGGGCGCAACGCGACGCGCTCGACCGGGCGCTGGTCGACCTGGCCGGGTTCTACCGCGATGTGCTCGTACGCCGGCTTGGCGCCCCGGTGCCGCCGGTGCATGCCGACGCGGAGGCCACTGTGGACGCTGCCGCACAGCGCTGGACCACGGAGAGCGCCCTGCGCCGGCTGGAGGCGGTACTCGCCTGCCGGGACGCGATCGAGCAGAACGTGAAGCCGAGAATCGCGGTGGAGGCGATGACCCTGGCACTGTGGCGCGGCTGAACCACGGCGCGTTCACGAGTTATCCACAGGGCTCCTATCGATCTCCACGGCCGGGTACGGTGTTGCGCCGGAGGGCAGGCCTTCAGGACCCGGGAGGAGTTCCGGCATGGCGCGCGAGATCGACGAGGCCTGGGTCGAGGAGGCGATCGAGCGGTACCGCCGGATCGAGGCTCTGCAGGCCGACTTCGACAAGGCCCTGCACGGTGTCGAGGTCACCGTCCGCTCGCCGGACGGCCTGGTCGAGGTCATCGTGTCGGCCGGCGGCGCTATCCGGGCGGTGACCATCGTCGGTTCGCTGCAGGACCGGACGAACCTCGACGTCTCCCGGTCGATCCAGGCGGCGGTCGCAGCCGCGCATGATGCCGCCGGCTGGGCCCGGCAGAAGCTGCACGCCGACACGTTCGGCGACTACCGGCCGCTGCGGGAGTTGCGGTGAATCCGCCGGAGGGCGGCGCGACGCTGCCCGAGCTGAGCGCCGCTGCCGACGCCGCCGCGGCGACGCTGACCCGTGCCGCGGCCGAGCTCGATCGGCTGGATCTGCCGGCGTCGGCCGGGCTGGCGGCCGTACCCGGCCGGCTCGGTGAGCTCGGCGAGGCGCTGCACGCCCAGCTGTCCGCCGCGGTCGCGGCCCGGGCACGGGAGGCCGCCGCGCACGCGGTCCGGTTCGCCGACGCCGGTCAGGTGCTGCGGGTCGTTGTCGCCGGCTACGCGGAGACCGACGCGCAGGCGCACCGGCGGCACCGGGACGGTGCCTCGTGACCGGCGGGGACGCGCTGGACCGGCTGGTCGGGGTGGCCGGCGACCTGCTCGCCCGGGTGGATGGCACGCTGGCCGGGTTCGGCGCACCGGCCGACCATCCGGTGTGGCCGCTACTCAGCCGCCTGCGGACGCTGCCCGGCGAGGCGGTCGGCGCGCTCGCCGCCGCCACTGCGGCACCGCTGGCCACCGCCGGCGGCGTGCTGCGCCTGCTTCAGCGGGAGTACGCGCACGCGCGGGCTGCCCTGCCGGCCGCGCCGGGCTGGCGCGGTGCCGGCGCGGACGCGTTTGCCGGGCAGTGGGGTGCGCTCGGTGCCCACCTCGACTCGGCCAGCCCGGATGATCTCGCCGGCCGGCTCGCGGCCACCACGTCCTATGTGGACGATCTGGCCGGCTGGCTGGCGGAGCTTCGCGCGGCGGTTGCCCGTACCCTCGCAGTGGTTGTGATAAGCGCGGAGGCCGTACGGGTCCGGACGGCGGCCGACCCGGTCGCCGCGGCGGATATTGCGGCCTGCCTGTTGGCGACGCTCGCGGACGGGTGGGAACGCGGCGAGCGGCTGCGCGGGCGGTGCGGTACGGGCCTGGGTGAGCTGGTCTACCGCGCACCCGACCCGCCGGTGCTGTCCCGCGACGCGCACACGGTGGTTCCGTTGTGACATGCCAACGGCGTCGCGCCTGGAGCGGCTGACGGTCTCCCGTGCGCTCCGGCAAGCGACGCCGTGGCTCCTGCACCCCCCGCAGGCTTGATCCCACCCAATGCCACCGGTGGGACACCCAACTCAACGCCAGCGCCCCGACAGTTGTCGCGCTCCCGACTCATGATTCACCCATCCGGGCGATCAATAACGGCCGGATCGGGGGGCCGTGCCTGGCCGACCGTTCAGTTGCACGGTGTGTTCCCGACTCCACGGCGATTAGGGTGCAGTCATGGGCATGCTGTGCGCGGTCAGCTTCAACCGGTACGGCCGCCTGTACTATCTCGACCCGGGCGAGCTGCGACCGGCCGTCGGCGACAAGGTGCTCGTGCCCACCGACGATGGCGCGGAGGTGGCCGAGTGCGTCTGGGCCGCCCAGTGGGTCGATGAGGAGACGGCCGGCTTTCCCCGGCTGGCCGGTCTCGCCGGCGCCGAGGACCTGCGCCGGGATGAGCTGGTCCGGCGGCGCAAGGCCGAGGCGAAGGTGGCCGCGAAGAAGTTGATCCGTGAGCACGACCTGCCGATGAAGGTCGTCGCGGTCGACCACGTGCCCAGCGAGAATGCCCGGACCACGATCTACTTCACCGCGCCGCACCGGGTGGACTTCCGGTCGCTGGTGCGCGATCTCGGCGCGACCCTGCACTGCCGGGTGGAGCTGCGCCAGCTGTCCGCCCGCGACTCGGCGAAGGTCCAGGGCGGCATCGGCTCGTGCGGCCGGGACCTGTGCTGCGCCACGTTCCTCACCGACTTCGAGCCGGTGACCATCCGGATGGCCAAGGATCAGGATCTGCCGCTCAACCCGCTGCGCATCTCCGGCGCGTGTGGCCGGCTGATGTGTTGCCTGAAGTACGAACATCCGCTGTACCAACAGTTCCAGGCCTCGGCACCGGCCGTCGGCGCTCGAGTGTCCACAGCGGACGGTGCCGGCCGGGTGGTCGGGCACAGCGTGCCCCGCGACGCCGTGGTCGTCCGCCTCGACGCCGACGGTTCACGGTGCACGTGTAGCCGGGCGTCGGTCTGCGGTTCCCGCCAGGCTCACGAGGAGCGGTACGGGTAGCCAGCCTGGGGCCGGGTCGCCGCGCCCAGCAGCACCGGCTCGTCCACCAGTTTGATCCTCAGCGGGTTGGCCGGCTCGAACCACGGCGCCGACGCGGGCGCGTTCGGGTTCGCCCGCCAGCGCCGAGGCACCCGGTCCACCCCGATCGCGTACAGCATTAGGGTGCCGTCGGCGGCGATGTGCATCCGCAGGAACCCCTTGTACCCCTCGATGCCCTGGCCGGCGAACAGCTCGTTGAGGTTCACCCCGAACTGGGCCGCGATCACCAGGTAGAGCGCGACCACCTCGGCGGCGGCCAGGCCGGCCACCGGCCCGTACAGGACCGTCGCGGTCAGCGCCGGCAACGGCCATTCCCATTGGTCGAAGGGCAGCAGCCGCCACACGTACAGCCCGCCGATGGCGAGCAACAGATGGGCCGCGGCATGGCCGAAACCGAGCGTGTAGTTGATCAGCGTTCGATGCCCGGCGGTCAGGCCGGCCGCGAAGAACATGGTCAGCCCGAGCGTGCCGGCGACCATTATGAAGACCGGCAACGTGAGGATCCGCCGGTCCGCATTGTCCAGCGCGAGCAGCAGCATGGTGTGCAGGATGCCGAGCAACGCGAGGAAGCCCGGGTTGCGGGCGGGTAGCCGGCCGAAGACTCCGGAGCCGAGGCCGCGCGAGCGGGGTTTCGTCGGGTACGCCCGAGCCAGCCGGTACTGCTTGGTGGGGCTCGCCTTGCGAACGATGCTCTCCTTCGGCGGCACGGTGATCTCGGCCGGCAGCCGGTGGGTGGCGTAGAGGTAGGCACCCCCGCCGCCGAACGTGATCAGCTGGCGTTCGCCGTCCACCTCGGCGTACCGCGCGTAGTGGTGCAGGTCGCCGGTGAGCATCAGGGCGACCTCGGCCCCGGTCGGCGCGACCACGGAACGCAGGAAGTAGTCCGTGGTGTCGTACGCCCGGGCGTGCTCGGTCGCCTCCACCCAGGACGGCTGCGGGGTACACACGATGATCCGGTCACCGGGGCTGAACTGCTTGGCCACCTCGCGGAAGTACTCCAGTTGCGGGTCGTCCACGTACGCGTTGCCCTGCGCGTCGATCGCCAGCAGCCACCAGCGGTGCGGCAGCTTCAGCGCGAAGTAGCTGCGCGTCTGGCAGGTCAGCCAGCCCCCGATCCGGCCACCGTCGCGGCGCGCGAACAGGCGCAGGAACGCGGTCAGGCCGTCGTACCAGTCGTGGTTGCCGGGTAGGGCGTACATCGTCGGCTGCCGGCCGGACTCCGGCCGGGTGGGCAGGGCGCTGCGGTACGGACCCTTGAAGCGGTCCTCGTACGCCTGCCCGCTGGCGGTCGGGTAGACCTGGTCCCCGCCGAGCACGAGCACCTCGCCGCGGGGTAGCCGGGCGCCGCCGACCGCGAGCTCGGGCTGGGCCAGCAGGTACGCCACCGAGTACGTGGCGTTGAACCCGTCGCCGAGGTCGGCCGCGAAGTCGA
Organism: Micromonosporaceae bacterium; assembly: GCA_035695905.1. GTDB lineage: Bacteria > Actinomycetota > Actinomycetes > Mycobacteriales > Micromonosporaceae > EFPC-2. The sequence continues at coordinate 13,303 of DASRRF010000669.1, forward strand.
GCCACAGGTCCGATCCGGCGCTGTGGTCGTAGATCCGCTTCGGGAACGCGTTCTGCAGCTCCCGCTTGTCCAGGTACGCGCCGAACTGGTCGGCCAACGCCACCCGGGTGCCGGTCGCTGCCAGCAGTACCGGGCCGAGCCAGGACACCGGCTTGCGTGGGGTGAAGCCCAGCTGCCGGGGCTCGAAGCTGGTCGGCCTCGGCGGTGGGGGCTCCAGGGTCTGTTCGGTGGGGGTGGCACCGGTCACGGTTTCGTACCCTAGCCGGAGTACGCCACCGCGCGGTAACCCATCACCGCCGACGGTTCGGCGTCGCGTAGACTTGGCCGTCGTTGCCGCCTTAGCTCAGTCGGCAGAGCGGTTCACTCGTAATGAACAGGTCGACGGTTCGATTCCGTCAGGCGGCTCGGCACAGGGGACCAGGTCCGCGTGGCCTGGTCCTTTCGTGACCACGGACGGCGCGAGGTCGGCCAGCACCGGGACCCCGTCCGGCGCGGCGCCGGCGCGGCTGACCACGAACAGTTCGCCGTCGGCCAGGTCGCGCGCGGTGCAGATGAACTCCCGGGTCATGATCAGTTGAAACCCCGCGTCGCGGACACAGACCCGATGGCCCTGC
>DASRRF010000670.1:0-2251 GCA_035695905.1 Micromonosporaceae bacterium
GCGCGCGCCCGGCCGGCGCCCATCACCGGCAGCCCGACGCAGATGTCCCGCTGCCCGCTCCACTCGGCGAGCAGGACCTGAAACGCGGCGAGCAGCGCCATGAACCGGGTGCAGCGTTCGGACCTGGCCAGCTCCTCGACCCGCTGGGCGAGCTCGCCCGGGATCGGGTGGCCCACCTCCGCGGCGGGCGCGCTCTTCACGGCCGGTCGCGGCCGGTCGGTCCGCAGGTCGAGCGGGGGTACGCCGGCCAGCCGGTCCAACCAGTACGACCGGTCGTCGGCGTACTGCGACGCGGGCGTCGAGTCCTGCCACACCGCGTAGTCGCCGAACGGGACCGCGATGTCGGGCAGCTCGGGTTCGGTGCCGTCCGCACACGCCCGGTACATCGTGCGCAGCTCGCGATCGGCGATCGCCATCGCGGCACCGTCGGCCAGGATGTGGTGTGCGGTCAACGTCCATACGTGGTCGTCGTCGGCGAGCCGGATCAGGCACGAGGTCACCAAGGGGCTGCCGGCCAGGTCGAGTACGGTCTGCCGGCGCTCGTTCAACAGCTGGCGCGCGCGGTCTTCGCGGACCTCCTCGGGTAGGCCGGTGAGGTCGATCCGCTCGACGTCGAGCCCGGCCGGCGGCGCAATGACCTGGACCGGCCCGTCCGGCCGGTTCACGAAGCGGACCCGCAGGCCTTCGTGCCGGTCGACCAGCGCGCCGACCGCCCGCAGCCACGCGTCCACCACTAGCGGTCCACGCAGCCGGTGCACCAGGCTGACGATCGGTGACAGGGCACCGCGGTAGCTCGTGCAGAGGAACCACCACCGGCGCTGTTGCGGCGACAGCGGCAGCTCGACCAGGTCGGCCGGGCGGCGCGGGATGTGCGTGTCGTGGCTCGGGTCGGTCATCTCAGCGGCCCCGCTCTCGTCCGACGCGTCCCCCATTCTTACCGAGATGCGGCGATCGTGCCGTAGCGCCGCCGGCTACGACCGGGTGATCGGTACGCAGTTGCCGGTCTTGAACGTGCCGCTGCCGGTGTTGTCCTGCACCAGCCGGTGCTGCGCGTTCGCGATCCGGGCGCAGACCTTCACCGCGTTGCCGATCGCGTTCTTGAAGTCGTTGCTGGTCAGCGCGCGGACGGATGGGTTCTGGTCCTCCACGTACCACTGCCCGGGCTTGCTGGCCTGGGTTCCCTCCAGCCGGTCGGCGGGGTTGGCCCCGCTCGCGTCCGTACCGTAGATGTGCAGGTGGAAGCCGCCGCTCACGTCGAACGCGGCGCCGCCGTTGCCCGCGGTGTACTCGATGACGAGCTGTCCTCCGCTGATCGTGGCCTTGGTCAGGCAGACCCAGCGCGGGTTGCTCTTGATCGCCGCGGTGCACTGCTCGTCGGCGGGTACCACCGGCGCGGCGGCCGAGGCCGACGCGCTGTTCGACCCGGACGCGCTGGGACCGGCGCTGGACGTGCCGCCGCCCCGGCGGTGACCGCCCTTTCCGCTGGTGGCCAGCGCCACCCCGCCGACGGTGAGGGCGAGCACGACGGCCACCGCGACACCGATCAGCAGCGGGGTACGCCGGCGCGGTGCGCCCACCGGCGGTTCGGGCGGCCCGTCGGCGCTGACCGGCGCGCCGTAGATTCCGCCGGGTGTCGCGTTGACCACCGCGCGACCGGTGGCGGTCCGTGGTCCGGTCGCGGCCGGACCGCTCGCCGGGACCGGCGGCATAAGAGGCGGGATCGCGGCGGTCACCGGAGGCACGGTGGTCACCGGTGGGACAGTGGCCACCGGCGGGAGAGCCGCCGCCGCGGAACCGCCGCTGGCCAGCCAGGCCGCGCCGAGCGCGACCGCGTGCTTGGGGTGCGCGTCCACCGCGACCGGCCGGCCCAGTTCGGCGCCGACCAGCTGGGCGACGATCGGCATCCGGGATGAGCCGCCGACCAGGAGCACCGAGTGCAGCTGCTCCGGGGTTACCCCGGCGGAGCGCAGCGCCCGCTTCAACGCCTCGATCGAGTCGTACAGCGCGGGGCGGACCATCGCCTCGAGTTCGGCGCGGGTCAGCCGTACCTCGGTGGACAGGTTGGGCAGCAGCACCGGGATCGACGTGTCGGTGTCCGCGGACAGCGCCTCCTTGGCCCGTACGCACTCCTCGCGCAGCCGGGCCACGGCCGAGATCGCCGCCGGGTCGTCCTCGTCCAGCTCGGCCAGCTTGCCACCGAGCGCGTTGCTGACGTGGCTGAACACCGCCGCGTCGAAGTCGATCCCGCCGA
>DASRRF010000671.1:0-1807 GCA_035695905.1 Micromonosporaceae bacterium
CGGTGAACGCCGCGCTGCACGGCCTGCCGCTGCCGGCGATCCAGCTGATCGAGCTGATCCAGGCGCTGGGTGGGCCGGCGGTCCCCCGATCGTCGGTGTCCGGCGCGCTTGGCCGTACCCCCGATGACTGTGACCTGGACGCGGCCTTGCGGGTGCTCGCAATGCGCGCGCTGGTCTGGCCGGACGGCGACGACGTGGCGATGGCCGGCCCGTTGTGGTCGGCGTTTCCCTACCCGCTCGGGCTCGGCCCGCCGATCGAACGGCTGCTCGCCGCGCGGACCGCCGACGAGCTGCGCCGGATCGCGCTGAACCTCGGCATACCGGCCGGTCAACGCAAGCAGCAGACCGCCCGGGAGATCACCGCCGCGCTCACCGACCCGGCCCGGGTCCGGGCCATCGTCGCCAAGGCCCCGGCCGACACCGCCGAGGTGCTGCGGGACATCGCCTGGCACGGCCCGACGGTGGCGTCGCCAGGGATCATCTACGGGTACGGGCACAGCGCCGACCCGACACTGGACTGGGGGCTCATCCGGGGGCTGCTGGTGGCCGACGGATGGCAGGCCGCGGTGATGCCCGGCGAGGTCGGGCGGGCACTGCGCGGGGCGGACTGGCATCCGCCGTTCGACCCGCACCCGCCGCGGCTCGGGCTTGCGCCGGCCGAGCCCATCGCGGTGGCCCGCGAGGCGGCCGCCGCGGCCGGGCCGCTGGTGGCCCGGCTGGCCGCGGTGCTGGACAGCTGCAGCACCGCACCCGTCGCGCTGCTCAAGGCGGGCGGCGTGGGCGCGCGCGAGCTGCGCCGGCTGGGCCGCGCGGTCGGCGGGACCGAACCCGAGATCCGCCTGCTGCTCGAGCTGGCCCGGGCCGCCGGCCTGGTCGCGGCTACCGGCGAGCAGGTGCTGCCGACCGACGGGTACGACGCGTGGCGCGGGCAGGAGCCGGCCGGCCAGCTGCCCCCGGTACTGCGGGGCTGGTGGCGGCTGGCCGCGGCGCCACTGGCCACCCGTGGCGCGAACGGCGAGCCGCTGCCCGCCGCGCTGACCCGCACCGCGTACGGCGAGATCATCGTGGCGTTGCGGCACGAGCTGATCCGCTCGGTGGCCGATCTGCCGGCCGGCCACGGGCTGGCCGATCCCGGCGAGCTGGTCTCGATGGTGACCTGGCGGGCTCCACTCCTGGTCGGCGCGATCGCGGATGCCGGGGATCTGGTCGGCGGGCTCTGCCGGGAAGCGACCCAGCTCGGTGTCGTGGCACACGGAGCGTTGACCCCGCTCGGCCGCGCGTTGCTGGACGGCGACACCAAGCTCCTGGCCCGGGCGGCCACCGAGCTGCTGCCGGCCGCCGTGGGCGAAGCGCTGTTCCAGGCCGACCTGACCGCGGTGGTACCCGGTACCCCGGCCGCGGCGCTGGCCGGGCTGCTCGACTCCGTCGCCGACCGCGAGTCGCATGGCGGTGCGGCGATCTGGCGGTTCTCCCCGGCATCGGTACGCGCGGCGTTGGATGCTGGGCAGACCGCGGATGAGTTGCTGGCCGCGTTGCGTACCGTGGCCGCCGGCACGACCCTGCCGCAGCCGCTGGAGTACCTGGTGGCCGACGTGGCCCGGCGGCATGGGCAGATCCGGGTACGGGAGGCCGCCTGCCTGATCCACGCCGACGATCCGGCCCTGCTCGCCGAGATCGGGGCGGTACGCGGGCTCGCCCCGCTGCACCTGGCCCTCGTCGCGCCGACCGTGCTGGCCAGCTCGGCGGGTGCCGCCCAGACGCTCGCCGCGCTGCGGGCCGCCGGGTACGCGCCGGTCCGCGAGGGGTC
>DASRRF010000672.1:0-9446 GCA_035695905.1 Micromonosporaceae bacterium
CTCCATCAGCACGGTGTCGCCGCGGTCCAGCGCGTCCCAGAGCACCGCCCGGGTGTCCGCGATGTACGGCCGCAGCCGCGCCGCGTACCCGAGGTACTCCTCGGTCACCGCGCCCACGTCCAGTGCCTTGCGGTTGTACACCTTGACCAGGACCTGGTTCTTCTCCCGCAGGACGAGCTCCAGCTTCTGCCGCAGGATGCCCGGGTCGAGCAGGTCCTGCACCCGGATGCCCATCCGGGCGACCTTGTCCCCGTACGCCGGCCCGATCCCCCGCCCGGTCGTGCCGATCCGCGCCGAGCCGAGGTAGCGCTCGACGACCCGGTCCAGCGCGCGGTGGTGCGGCATGATCAGATGCGCGTCCGCGGAAATCAGCAGCCGGGACACGTCCACGCCGCGCTCGGTCAACCCGTCGATCTCGGCGAGCAGCACCTTGGGATCGACCACGACCCCGTTGCCGATGATGATGACGGCGTTCGGCCACAGCGCGCCGGACGGCATCAGGTGCAGCGCGTACTTCTGCCCATCCGGTGTGATCACGGTATGCCCGGCGTTGTTGCCGCCGGAGTAGCGGACCACATACCCGACCCGGCCACCCAACAGGTCGGTAACCTTGCCTTTGCCCTCATCACCCCATTGCGCGCCGATGAGCACGATCGCTGGCATGTGTCTCGCCTCCCAAGAGCCCGTATGCGGAGCCCGGGATGTCAGGCTAACAAGCAGGAGGTTGCCGTGTACGACGTGGTGGTGCTCGCGCTGAGCGAAGGCGACGGGGTGCGGGCGCCCATGCTCGCCCTGCGCGACGCGCTCAGCGCGGGCGGTGCCCGGGTCGAGGTGGCCACCGCATCATCGGACGCCGACATCGACGCGGTGGTCAAGGACGATCAGACCCGGCTGGTGGTCGCCGCGGCCGTCGACGGCCAGGTGCGCGCCGTCGTGCGCCGGCTGGTCCGGGGGTACGCGGTGCCGCCCGGCCCGGTGCGGGACGGCGTGCCCGCCGACCGGACGGTCCGCGACCTGCCCCCGATCGGCATCCTCCCGCTCGGACCCGGCGCGGATCTGGCCGCCCGGCTCGGGCTGCCCCGAGATCCCGCCGCGGTGGCCGCCGCGGTGCTCGGCGAGCGGATCCGGCGGCTCGACCTGCTGCGTACCGACAGCGGCTCGGTGACCCTGGACGGTGCGCTGCTCGGCGCGGCCGACGCGGCCGGTCGCGCGGTGTCCTGGTACGCCCGGGTCGAGGTGGACGACGCGATCCTCACCGACGGCACCGATCCCCTGCTGGTGGCCGCGATCGCCAACGGCCCCGCATACTCCACTGTGGACGGTTTGCCGCTGGTGCACAACGCCGACCCGGCCGATGGGGTGGTCGAGGTCGCGGTTGCCGTCCCGGTCGTGGTCCGCCGGCAAATCCGCGTGGAGGTACGGCGCAGCCGCGGTCGCGCCGTCGTCGTCACGCCGCGCAACGGCGGGGTACCCGTGCTCGACGACGGCGTACCGGGCGAACTGGATCGCCGGCGGTCCTGGTGGATCGAGCGCGCGGCCTGGGCCGTCTACACCTGACGCAGTGACGTGTGTCAGGCTGGGTGAGTGGAGGAGCGGTTCGGGGTGCCACCGGCCGACTACGACTCGATCTGGCCCCCCGACGACCTGGACGAAACACCGTACGAGCAACGCCGTACGGTGCCACAGTCGCCGTGGGCGCAGCCGCCGACCTACCGTCCGGCCCCGGACGAGCCGGCACGCCCATCGTCACAGCCGAATGGCGGAGCGGCACCCGACGAGCCAGCCGACTACCCGCCGGACGACCTGCCCGACGAGGCCTACGAGGCGCCCGGGGTGTACCGGATTCCCAGCGCGCCCACCCCGGTGGTCCCGCCACAACGCTGGACGCCGGACTCCTTCGTACCCACGGCGGAGGAATTTGCCCGGCGGCGCGCGACGCGCGCCGCCGACCCGGTGGCCACAACCGGCCCGCGTGCCGCGGTCCGCAAGGTGACGTTCGGGCTGGTCCAGCCCGGCCCGGGCCGGCGGGAGCTGGCGCGCCGATACGAGATCGAGATGATCCGGCGCAACTTCGGCGGGCTGCGCCAGGTCACCGTGGTGAACCCGAAGGGTGGCGCGGGCAAGACGGTCGCCGCCCTGCTGCTCGCCATGACATTCGGCCAGAAGCGCGGCGGGTACGTGCTGGCCTGGGACAACAACGAGACGCAGGGCACCCTCGGGATGCGTGCCCAGCAGGATTTCCACGGCCGTACCGTGCGCGACCTGCTGCGCGACCTGGATCACTTCGCCGGTCCGGGCGGCCGGATCGGCGACCTGTCCCAGTACGTACGGGCGCAGGGGGAGGGCATGTTCGACGTGCTCGCCTCCGACGAGTCCGCCACCGCCGGCGAGATGCTGACCGCTTCGGCGTTCGCCGAGATCCGCGAGGTGGTCAGCCGGTTCTACAAGCTGATCATGGTGGACACCGGCAACAACGTGCGCGCCGCGAACTGGCAGGCCGCGATCGACGCCACCGACCAGCTCGTGGTCACCATGTCCGCGCGCAACGACTCGGCGGAGACCGCGGCCCGGCTGCTGGACCACCTGGAGCAGTCCGGCCGGCAGCGGCTGGTCCGGCAGGCGGTCACCGTGGTCTCGATGCCACCCAGCCGGCGGGAGCTGGACATCCCCGCGATCCGCCGGCATTTCGCCGCGCGTACCCGGGTCGTCGTGCTCGCGCCGTACGAGCTGCTGATCGACACCGGCGAGCCGATCCGGTACGGCGCGCTCTCGGGCGCCTCCCGGGACGCCTGGCTGACCGTGGCCGCCGCGGTAGCCGAAGGCCTCTGACCTATCCGGAGAGTGCCGGCCGGATCGACGTAACGAATCTGGGCGCACGCCGGCCACGAGTACATCGTGTGCGGCCAGCGCGTTCCTCATCAACGTCCGTTCGACGGCGCGCTGGACCTCATCGAGGATCGCGTCGCTCCATCGTGGACTGAACAGACCCACACCCGCGGCGCGCAACAGGAAATCACCGAGACTGATCGGAGCGAGGACGTTGGCGTCGAGCAGGACCGGCTCGGTCACCGGTGCAGGCTACCCCTCAGCTACGACGGTTCCCGTCCCCACGACGCTCGGCCCGGACCTGTTCCGCCGCCTCCGCATACTCCTGTTCCGGGATGTCGTACAGGCCCAGCTCGGCGGCGTCGGCCGCCATGTCGTCGAGCACGTCGCGGCGCCGGTGCCGGCGCTCGCGGAACGCGAGGACGTCGGCGAGCTTGAGTCGCCGGTGCCGTCCGGGCTGTGCGTACGCGATCTCGCCGGCCTCCAGGAACCTGACCAGCGTCGGCCGGGACACACCGAGAATCCTCGCGGCCTGGGTTGTGCTGATCAGCCGATCGGTTTGCACGACGGTAACCGGATGCCCCGCGACGAGGGCACCCGCAGCCCGGTCGAGAACATCCGTCAGCTCGTCGGGCAGCTCGACCGACGACCCATCCCGCGCGACGAGCCGTAGGCGCCCGCCCGCGGGCCGGGTGCGCAGGAAGCGTGCGGCCTCCTGATACGCGTCCGGCGGCGGGATCGGCTCGGCTGTCACCACACCAGGCTACCGCCGAAACGAACAAAACGAAACTAGATGCCGGAGAGTGCGTCGGCGGCGGCTGGATCGCAGTCGCGCAGGAACTCGGCACAGCGCGCGGCCTCGTCCGCCTCGCCGATCTCGTCCGCGGCCCGAGACAGCGCGTAGAGGCTGCGCAAGAACCCGCGGTTCGGCTCGTGTGCCCAGGGCACCGGGCCGCTCCCGTTCCATCCGTTGCGGCGCAACTGGTCCAGGCCACGGTGGTAACCGGTACGGGCGTACGCGTACGCGGCCACCGGGTCGCCCGACCGCAGCGCTCGCAGCGCCAGCGCCGCCCACGCCGCGCTGTACGTAGGGAAGCGCGCGGCGACCGCGGCGACATCCCCGGCACCCTGGTCCGCCGACGCCAGGGCCGCCGCGGCAGCGCCGTCTTCGGGAAGCAGGGTGGCCGGTGGCTCGGGGAGCAGATTCCGCATCACGCCATTGTGCGCTCGCCGCTCTTTCGGGGTTTGACTGAACGGCTGAGTGATCCGTCACGCGACCGGAGGCCCGGACCCGCGACCGGCCCGGCAGCAGCACGCGACCGGCCAGTGCTGCCAGCGTCGAGTGTGGACTACAACTAGAGGTCCGGAGCCTCCCCAGGACCCGGTAAAGAAGGCCCGGTAGCCCCGTGCTGCCGGGCCTTCGCGGGGCCCGCCGCGCTTTCCGCCGCGCTTTTCAGAGAGTCGGCCCTACGCGCGCGCCGGATACCGCGAGATTCAGGAAGACGTGTCGATCATGCACGCGGGCGGCGGCTGTGCCCGGCCGGACCCGATCCGGTACAGCTCTTCCTGGTCAACCCGGCCACCGGGGACCGCCGGCTGACCTGCACCCTGCCCGGCAACTCCGAGGTCATCGTGCGCCGCTAGCTTACCGGGCATGACCCCGTACGACGGCAGCCCCGACGAGGTCGAGTCGCGGGCCGAACTCGACACCCACCTGGCCACCGGCAGCCTCGCCGGGCTCACCGTGCAGGGCGTGCGCCTGGACCTCGACCCGCCGGATCTGACCACAGTGGACCTGACCGGTACGACGTTCGTGGGCTGTCGCTTCGCCTCCCTCGAGGTGGCCGCCGAACTGGTCCGGCGCGGGGCGCATGTGGTACCGATCTTCGAGGACACGCCGTACCCGACGCACCCGTCCCAGCTCTACTCGCCCGAGGACCTGGCGGCCGGCTTCTCCACGGGCGGCTTCGAGGCCATGTACGACACCGTCGTCTACCGCCACTTCCTGGCCCACGGCGGCGTGCAGCCGGACATCCGCGAGGCCCTCACGCAGCGGCTGCATGACCACGGCATCGATGACGGCCTGTCCGACTCGATGGCCGACTGGGCTACCGCGGCCGGCCCGGACAAGGCGATCGGCGTGATGGGCGGGCACGCCGTACCCCGGGGATCTGATCCTTATCGACTGGCCGCGGCCTTGGCGTGGCGGCTGACCCGGGCCGGACGGCTGGTCGTGACCGGTGGCGGGCCGGGCGTGATGGAGGCCGCGAACCTCGGCTCCTACCTGTCCGGGCGGCCGGAGGACGAGCTGGCGACGGCGATCGATCGGCTGGCGGCCGCGCCCGACTTCCGCGCGCACGATCCCTACACCGCCGCGGCGCTGGCGATCCGCACGGCCTGGCCGGCCGCCGTCGAGGGCGAGCAGGGCGGGTGGGCGCGGCGCGGCGGTCTGTCCATACCCACCTGGTTGTACGGGCATGAGCCGGCGAACCTGTTCGCCGGACGGATCGCCAAGTACTTCTCCAACGCGCTGCGCGAGGACATCATCTTGCGGCTGGCCCGCGGCGGGCTCGTCTTCGCGCCCGGTCGGGCCGGCACGGTACAGGAGGTGTTCCAGGCGGCGACGAAGACGTTCTACGCCACCGACGGTGCGAGCGGCCCGTTCGTTTTCCTGGACCAGCGTTTCTGGACCGACGTACAACCGATCGAGGTCCTGCTCCGGCCGCTGCTGGCCGCCTCGCCGCACGGCGACCTGGCCGGGTTGGTGCACCTCACCGACAGCGTGGACGAGGCGGTGTCGATACTGGTCAGGCGATCGTGACCCGCCGCCAACGGCCGACCGGCAGGTCCACGTCCGGGTCGTCGTTGATCCCGTTCTCGTCCAGCGCGTTGTAGATGGCCAACCGCGCGCCCTCGAAGAGCAGTTCGATCGCGTGCAGTACGGACGGTCGCCAGTGCGCCGGCATGATCCGCTCGATCACGTTGACCCCACGCAACGGGCGGCCCTGTACCCGCCCGAGCGACGGGTGCAGACCCGCGCGCCAGTCCAGGTTCAGGCCGGGCCAGTCCAGCGGCATCGACATGTCCACCTGGTTCCAGGTGATAGCGCACTCGTCGAACTTTCGATGGGTTATCTCGACGTTGTGCTCCGGGAAACCGAGAATCACCGGTCCATCCGCGAACCACGCGCGCTCGTCCGGATCCCACATGAGCCACGAGCCGATGAGGGGCTGGCCGAGCAACCGGGTGAACCTGCTGCGGTGCGCGGCGGCGAGAGTGCGCCCGTCGTGATGCCATTGCGGCTCGTATCCTTCGATGCCGAGCACGACCGACCTCCGAACAGGTTTCTTGCACCGACCCCAGGTCCAAGATGGACGATGCTACCCATTTCTGGCGGCCGACGCCCGCGCGACACCGGCTTTGTCAGGCCAACGTGGTTCCGGTTGAACGCAGGTCGACGCAGGCCTGCACGACCCGCTTCGCCATCGACTCCTCGGCCGCCTTGCCCCAGGTACGCGGGTCGTACGCCTTCTTGCTGCCGACCTCGCCGTCCACCTTGAGTACGCCGTCGTAGTTGGTGAACATGTGCCCCGCGACCGGCCGGGTGAACGCGTACTGGGTGTCGGTATCCACGTTCATCTTCACCACGCCGTAGTCCAGCGCGGCCCGGATCTCCGTGAGCAACGAGCCCGACCCGCCGTGGAAGACCAGGTCGAGTGGCTTTTCCCGGCCGTACTTCGCGCCGACCGCCTCCTGGATCTCGTTGAGAATCTCCGGACGCAGCTTCACGTTGCCCGGCTTGTAGACGCCGTGCACGTTGCCGAACGTGAGGGCCGCCATGTACCGGCCCTTCTCGCCCAGCCCGAGCGCGGCCGCGGTGGCCAGCCCGTCCTCGGCCGTGGTGTAGAGCTTCTCGTCGATGGCACCGACGATGCCGTCCTCCTCGCCACCGACCACCCCGACCTCGATCTCCAGAACCACCTTGGCCGCCGCACAGTCGGCCAGCAGTTGCTCGGCGATCCGCAGGTTCTCCGCCACCGGTACGGCCGAGCCGTCCCACATGTGCGACTGGAACAGCGGCTCCTCGCCGCGGCGTACCCGGTCGGTGGAGATCGCCAGCAGCGGGCGGACGAACCCGTCGAGCTTGTCCTGCGGGCAGTGGTCAGTGTGCAGCGCGATATTCACCGGGTACTTCTTGGCCACCTCAACCGCGTACGCGGCCAACGCCACGCTGCCGGTGACCATGTCCTTGATCGTCGGCCCGGACAGGTACTCCGCGCCGCCGGTGGACACCTGCACGATGCCGTCGCTGCGCGCATCGGCGAAGCCGCGCAGTGCCGCGTTGAGCGTCTGCGAGGACGTGACGTTGATCGCGGGGTACGCGAACGCACCGGCCTTGGCGCGATCGAGCATCTCGGCGTAGACCTCTGGGGAAGCGATGGGCATCTCTGCGCTCCTTCGTCGTTCGACATTGCGCAGTATCCCGTGCCGTTGCCCGCGCACGCCGCCCGGGTACCCCGTACGGTAAAGACATGGCCGACACCGAGGAAGAGTTCACCGCGCCGGACGGCCACCTCGATCCGGACGAACGGGACATCGAGGCGCCCGCCGACGACGCCGTCGAGCAGGCCACCGTGGCGAACCCGGCGGACGCGCCGACCGAGGTGCATCGCGGGCTGGAGGTGGGCGAGTACGACGCCGTCGAGCAGGCCCGCGTCGTGGACCTCGACGACGACTACCGCTAGCCGCTGAACGCGAACGCGGCGTACCCGACCACGCGCGCCCGGTCGCCGGTGGTGTCCGCCGAGGTGCACAGGTGTAGCTGTTCGGCGCCGAGCCGCTGGTACCGCGCCCAGCCGACCACGCCGCGCAGGGCGTAGACGCCGCACGCGTCGCGCTGGGCGATCCGCTCCGGCGCCAGGTCCAACACTGCCCGCGCGGTACGGGCGTCCTGCCGCCGAGCCGCCTCGTCGTCCAGGTAATGCGACAGGTCCGTACTGCACAGCACGACGGTGCCGGCCGGTCCGGCGGACAACGCCGCCGCCAACGTGAATAGGACATCGTCCACTGAGGACCGTCCAACCACGATCGGCAGAATCGGCACCCCGTCCGGCAGGACGCGTTGCAGGAACGGCAGCTGCACCTCCAAGGCGTGCTCCGGGGCGTGCGGCGCATCGTCCACAGTGGCGTGTCCGTCGGCGACGAGCGCGCGAACGCCGTGCAGATCAACTGCCAACTCACCCAACGGGGTCAACCACCGCTGCGTGGATGGCACGGCACAACCAGCCAGGGGTACGTAGTGAGCCGGGCCGACCAGTACGACCCGGGCGACGGTCGCGGCGTGCTCGCGCAGCCGGGCGTACACGTGCGCCGCGGTGAACCCGGAGTACCGGTAGCCCGCGTGCGGCACCACATAGGCGTTGGCCGGTCCGGTCCCGGCCGCCGGTACCGCGTCGAGCAACCGGTCGACCTCGTGCGCGAGCGCCGTACGGTCGGCCGGGTAGAAGCGGCCCGCCACCGCCGGCGGTCGAGTGTCGCGCCCCACCCGACCGGTGTACCACACATGCGCTCCCATTCCGACCGAACGACGGATTGGTGATCGTCACTCGAAGGCGCTAGATTCCCGAGGTTTGGTTTCCGGTACGGGGAGGTATCAATGAAGAGAACAGCCGTCCGGTGGCTCGGGGCCGGGTTCGCCGTCGCGTTGGCCGGCCTCGGCGTGGCGCCGCCCGCCCTCGCCCAGGAGCCGACGACCGTCAACGCCGTGGTGGACGACGCGACGGTGGCCGTGGGCGGGACGGGACGCACCCTCAACGTCGTCATCTCCGTCGCGCCCGGCGCGGCGGTCAACGACCTGCACCTGACCCTCAGCGTCCCGGACTTCGTCCAGCTCACGGTGGAGACCGGATTCTTCACGTGTACGGCCGAAGCGGGCACCACCGAGTGCCAGTGGTCCGGTGGGTTCCCGATCAGCGGCGTGGCCGGGTACCCCGGCTTCACGCTCGCGGCCGGACCCCTCGCGGTGGCCGGCCAGACCGGGGAGCTGTCGGTGACCACGTCCGGCAGTGATGTGATCGGGGCGACCCACACGTCGAAGGTCACCGTCGGCGAGGGTGTCGACCTCGTTGCCTCACTCGGTCCGGAGCTAACCAGCGCACCGGGCGGGCAGCTGACCGGCACCTTCGTGGTAGGAAACGCCGGCGCCTCGCCCGTGTTCGGCGCCGTCCTTCGGGTGTTCGAACCGTACGCGCTGCCACCCACGCAGCGGCACAGCAACTGCATGTACCGCGGGGACGACGTCGTGTCCTGCGGGTTCGACACCGTACTGGAGCCGGGCAAGGCGTACCGCGCCGAGATGGCGTTCGAGGTGCGTACGGACACCCAGGCGCCGAGCAACCAGGCCGTGCAGAACCTGTGGCTGACCCCCGCTGACTGGGCGGACTCCGCGGCTGCGCTGGTCCGCGACGGCGGATCGCTGGGCACCCCGGGGACCGGGCCGGCGCTCGCGCTCGTCGAGACCACGGCGGCCGGGGGTGCGGCCCCGGCGGCCGCAACGCTGCCGCAGACCGACGTCACGCCCGAGGACGCGTTCTCGTTCTTCGAGGTCGCGATCACCGGCA
>DASRRF010000673.1:0-24957 GCA_035695905.1 Micromonosporaceae bacterium
GGTGGCTCCGACGGCTGCCCGACGTCCGGCGGTGAGAACGAGACGCAGGGCATGACGGCCGTGGTGGACTGGCTCAACGGCCGGGCGGCCGGGTTCGACCCTTCGGGAGCCAGCGCGCAGGCCGGCTGGTCCACCGGCAAGGTCGGCATGATCGGCGTGTCGTACAACGGGACGCTGGCCAACGCGGTCGCGGCGACCGGGGTGGCCGGCCTGGAGACGATCGTTCCGATCGCGTCCATCTCCAGCTGGTACGACTACTACCGGGCCAACGGCGGTGTGGTGGCGCCCGGCACGTTCCAGGGCGAAGACCTGGACATCCTGGCCAAGGCGGTGCTCACCAGGGCCAACCCGGAGGTCTGCGCCGGGGTGATCGCGGCGCTCGAACAGAACCAGGATCGCGAGACCGGCGACTACAGCCAGTTCTGGCACGAGCGCAACTACCTGCGCGGCGTGGACAACGTACGGGCCAGCGTCTTCGTGGTGCACGGGCTCAACGACTGGAACGTCAAGACCATGCACTTTGGACAGTGGTGGGACGCGCTGGCTGCCCGCGGCGTACCGCGGAAGATCTGGCTGCACCAGGCGAACCACCAGGACCCGTTCAACCTGCGGCGTACCGAGTGGCTGTCCACTTTGCACAGATGGTTCGACCAGTGGCTGTACGGCATCGACACCGGCATCATGACCGAGCCGATGGCCGACATCGAGACCGCGCCGACCCAGTGGCAGACCGCGGCGTCGTGGCCGCTGCCCGGAACCCGTACCGCGCCGATGTTCCTCGGGCCCGCGGCGGACGACCGGCCCGGTACGCTCACCACGACGCCGAGCGGAATCGGCTCCCGACTGTCGTTTGTGGACGATCCGGCGCAGACCGCCGAGCAGCTGGCGGACAGCGAGCTGACTGCGGACCCGAACCGGCAGGTCTACCTGACCGCACCGCTGGCCACGCCGGTGCGGCTGTCGGGTACCCCGCGGGTCACCGTACGCGCCTCGCTGGACGGCCGGTCACCGTACCTGACCGCGCTGCTCGTGGACTACGGGACCGACGCCAGGTTCGCCGCGATCCGCCGACTCTCCGATGTGGACTGTATCGGCCCCGGCATCCCGGGTGACCCGGGTTGCTTCGCGCGCCGGGCGTATGTCACCGCGGTCACCCCGTACCAGATAGTCACCCGCGGCTGGCTCGACGTGCGCAACCGGGCCAACGCACGGGTGACCCAGCCGATCACGCCGGGCACCACCTACTCGTTCAGCTGGGAGCTGCAGCCCAACGACCACATCGTCGCGGCCGGACACCGGCTCGGCCTGGTACTCATCTCGACCGATCGCGACTACACCCTGCGGTACCCGGCCGGTACGGTGGTCAGCGTCCAGCTCGGCCTCAGCCACCTCCAGCTACCCGTGTCCGGGTAGCGCTCGACCGGCGCACTGCCACGGTCGGAGCCGCCGACGTAGGATTCGCGGCGACACCGTGCGTTCGAGGAGGCCGACTGTGCGCCGTACCATCGCAGCGATTGTCATGACCGCGACCATCGCGACGGCCGCCGCGTGCAACGCCGCGGGACCACCCACCCCGCCGAGAGGTCCGGATACCGGAACTCCGGGCACCGGCGTGCCGACCGCGTGGCCGCTGCCGGCCGATGCCTCCGCCGCGGCGGCCAAGGCCGGCCTGCAGATGCTCGGCGAGGAGAAGCTGACCGTGCACTACCATGCGCACCTGGACGTCATCGTGCGCGGCAACCGGATCCAGGTGCCCGCGTTCATCGGCATCGACCGGGCCAAGCAGAAGATCACCGCGCTGCACACCCATGACACCAGCGGGATCGTGCACATCGAGTCCGCCGATGACGTCCCGTTCACCCTCGGCCAGGTCTTCACCGAGTGGGGCCAGCCGCTGTCCACCACCCAGCTCGGGCCGGTGACGGCGGCCGCGGGCGAGGTGGTCCGGGTGTACCGCAACGGCAACCAGACCAGCGACATGGGCGCCCTGCGGCTGGCCGCGCACGACGAGATCGTGGTCTGGCTCGGGCCGTCCGGCTCCATGCCCAACGTGCCGAAGGCCTATGACTTCCCGGCGGGCCTCTAGCGGGTACGCAGCCTACAGTCGTGTTCCACCACGTCCGACACGCCGGGGCTGCTCTGGAAGCGGGCAATGACGATCCTGGCCGCGGCGAGATCCCGCACTGTGATCCGGTACGCGGACGGGAGGGTGTCGGGGTGCACGGAGGCGACCAGGTCGGGCGCGTCCTTGAACATCTCCTTGAAGTTCTCGTACGCCTGGTTCTTGGACTCGTACGCGAACTGGATCACCTCCGGCATCCGGGCCAGCCCGGCGCCGCTGCCCTGGATCTGCTCCGGTGTCGCGTCCGGCTGAAAGAAAATGCTGACGTGGCAGCCGATCGGCCGGGTGGCCAGGGTGTACTCGGCGGGTCGAAGGTGCCACCCGAGGATGCCGGCCGCGGCGGCGAGCACGACCGCCATTCCACCCGCCACCGCCAACAGCATCCGGCGCCGGTGAAACCGGCGCATCCGGCCGGCCAGGTTTGCGTGGATCCGCTGCGGGTCGGGTGCCACGGCCGCGGCGCGGTCCAGCGCGGCCCGGATCAGGTCATCGATGGTCATCCCCGCTCCTCGGGTACGGACGCGGTGGGCGTCAGGGCCATCGCGGCGCGCAGCGCGTTGAGCGCCCGCGCGCAGTGGCTACGTACGGTGGCCGGGGCACAGCCGAGCAGGTCGGCGATCTCCGGGTCGGACAGCCCGTCGTAGTAGCGCAACGCTATTGCGGCGCGCTGTTTCGGTGGCAGCGCGGCGATCCTGCGCAGCATCTCGTCCCGTTGGTCGAACTCTCCGGTCCGATCCGCGGCCGGCTCGGCACTGGCGTCGAGCGCGGCGTGGCCGAGCGGGATGACCCGCGCCGACCGGCGCCGCCGCCAGGACAGGAACTCGTTGAGCACCATGCGTTTGAGGTACGCCTCGGGTTGGTCGAGCTTGGCCACCTTGGTCCACCGGGACTGGGCCCGTACGAGTACCTCCTGCACGATGTCCTCGGCCAGGTACGGGTCGCAGGTGACCACTGAGGCGTACCGCACCAGCGCGCCGAGCCGGTGCCCGACGTACTCGTCGAACGTCATGTGGCCTCCTCGCACTGTTGCTCCTACAACGCGGCCGGCCGGTCAGATTGTGGAGTCCTGGCGCAGCAGCCACGCGATGGCGAGCGGGTAGCGGTACTCGATCATCGCGTGGGTGGCGTCGAACAGCTCGAAGTGGATCCGCTCGCCGGGTACCCCGGCGGCGCGTATGGCCTGGTGGAACGCTGCCGCCCCGAGGTCGAGGTGGTAGTCGTCGCGGTTGCCCGCGTCGATCCAGATCGCCCGCATCGAGCGCAGCGCCTCCGCGTACCGCGGCTCGGCGGCCATCCGCACCGGATCGCGGGCCAGCCAGCGCTGCCACACCTCGGGGATGATCCGGCCGGTCTCGTCGAACGGGATAAGCACGGTGCCGTCCGGCTCGGCGGAGTACGCGGCAGCGTAGGCGTACACCTCCAGCAGCTTGGCGTCGCTGTCCCGGGTACCGAAGATGCGGGAGCGCAGGTCGGCGAAGAACTTGTCGTACGAACCGTCGTAGCGGTCGCGCAGCAGCCGGGCCGCGGCGGCGAACATCGGTGGGGCGACGATCTCGAAGAGCGAGTCTCCGGCGTGCGTGGCGAACGCGCCGAACACATCCGGCCGCAGCATCGCGTTGATCATCGCGCCGTACCCGCCGCTGGACTTGCCGGTGATCGCCCGGTGGTCGCGGTCGGCGATGGTCCGGTACCGTTCGTCCACAAAGGACACGACATCCTGGCAGAGGTACGAGTGATAGTCTCCGGTACCCGGTGAGTCAAGGTACTGGCTGCCGCCGAGAGCGGTCCACGCGTCAACGTAGACGACAATCGCCGGCGGCGCGCCGTCGTCCGCCGCTTCACCGGCGGCGAACATCTGGTCGAGCAGCTCGGGGAACGGCTGGCGGAACGGCGTACGGTTGCGCCAGGTCGCCACGTGGCCGGTGTAGCCCTGGATCACGTACACGGCCGGGTAGCGCCGGCCGGGCTCGCTGTCGTACCCCGGCGGCACGTATATCCACAGTGGACGCTCATGCGGGTCGCCGAGCGGGTTGCCGCGCAGGTGCCCGCTGACGATCACGTGTTCATCGAGCCGGCCGGCGAGATCGGTGGACCAGGGCAGCATCAGTACGCCTCCGCGAGTGATCGGGTCAGGTAGACCAATGTAACGAACGCCGGGAACAGCCGCAGCGGCGCGTCGTCGCTCAACCGAACGGCCCGGCCGCCGGTGCGCTCGACGCCGCGCAGCCAGGTGGCCTGCTCCGCCATGTCCGGGCTGGCCAGGTCGATGTCGATGGTGATGGGCAGCGCGAACTCGGGTGGGCTCAGCCGGTCTAGAGTAGACAGTGCACTGTGGACGCCGCCGCGGATCAGGTCCCGGGCGACGGTCGGGTGCAGGTGTTGTGCCGCGTACCGGCTGATGGACTCCTTGACCGCGATCTGCGTGATGCCAGGACAGAACCTGGCCGCCTCCGGCCCGACATGCTGGTCGCCGGTGATGGCCGCGACCGGGACCCGGAAATGTGCGGCGACCAGCGCGTTCAGGCCGGACTCGCCGGCTTCCTGACCGTTGATCCGCACGTTGGTGACGGCCCGGGGGTTGTAGGTATGCGACAGCGCGCCCGGGGTAGCGATCGCGGCGTGGTAGCCGAGGAACACGATCGCGTCGTACGACGAGTCCAGCCCCTGCATCATGTAGAGCGGCTTGAACTTGCCGGACAGGTACGACGCCTGCGCATCCAACGCCTCCGGTGGCAGGTTGCGCATCACCGAGTGCGCGTCGTTCACGCAGATCTCGGTGAAGCCGGCGGCGTGCGCGCCCGCGATCGCGGCGTTCACCTCGCCGAGCAGCAGCGCGCGCCCGTGCGCGTAGTCGTCCCCGCCGGCCAGGCACTGCTCCCACGCCACGATGCCGGCGACACCCTCCATGTCCACCGAGATGAATACCTTCATCCCCGCAGCGTATTGGTTAACCGCTCACCAGCGTGGCCGGGCCGCCGAGAAACCGGCCGATGTCGGTCACCTCGGCAGCGAGCCGGCCGTTGGTTCCGCGGGGGAGCGCGGTGAACGGCTCGACCCGCACCCGCAGCGAGCCGGCCTTGCGGTCCACCCGCCAGGTACCGGCGACCCGGCCGTCGACCAGCACCGCCGGCGTGATGATGCCGCCGCCGGCCTGGATCCTTTTCGCGTATGCCGGATCCAGGGTGAAGTCCCGGCTGCCGAACCCGAGCAGGTACTCGTCGAACTGGCCGAGCAGGCGGACCACAGGCTCGGCCGGCGCGTCAGGGTCCACAGTGGACGGTAGGTAGGCCGGCTCGCCGGCCACGCTCACCTCGGTGTGGTCCGCGGCGACCAGCCCGAACCCGGTACGCGCGCGGCCGATCGGCAGACCGGACCACGCGGCGAAGTCCCGGGCGGTCGCCGGCCCGTGCCCGGCGAGGTACCGGCCGGCCAGCTCGGCGACCGCGGTGTCCGGGTCGAGCACCGGGCCGGCCGGGGTACCCAGCCACTCGTCCAGCAGTACGTAGCTGGGGCCGGGCAGCTCCGGTCCGCGGCAGATCAGCCCGCGCATCGCCGCGTACCCGAACAGGTGGGCCGGTGCCTGGGTCGCGGGGTCGATCCGTACGCCCTGCTCGGCGATCCGCGCAACGAGCTCGGCGCGGGCCAGCGGCGGCGAGCCGGCGAGCACCGTGGCGATCGCCGCGAGCCCGCGCTCGCACACCTCATCGGTGAGGTGCAGCTCCTGGCGGCGCCGCCGGCCGGCGGCCGCGAAGATCGGCCCGAGCAGCGCCACCATCCAGCGCACGTCCGCCGCGGCCAGCATGTGCAGCGTGCCGCGCATCGCCCAGGTACGCACCACGGCCCGATCGTCGTTGATCGCCCGGCTCACGTCGTCCGCGGTGAGCCCGGCGGTCCGCGCCCGTACCGCGAGCCGGGCGGCCGCGATCGACTGCGCCTGCACCGCACCGACCCGAGCCACCGCGTCCGGCACCCGTACCGGCCGCGGACCGCACAGCAGCTGCGCCCGCATCCGCAGGGTGCGTACCCGGTCGACGGCGAGGTCGCGGCTCATGCGGATGAGTCTGCGGCGAAGTTGCCGGATGTGGGCGAGCACACGCCGGGCCTAGCGCCCCGGCGCGGTGACATTCACTGCGGGCCGGCGGCGCGTACCGTCAACGTGGTCCACGCGCCGAGATAGATGGTGTCGCCGTCGCCGACCGGGATCGGCACGTGCGACTCGATCGGCTCGGTGGCCGGGTCGTTGACGTATGTTCCGTTGGCCGAGTCCAGGTCGACCACCGCCCAGGAGTGGTCGGGCTGGGCCAGCAGCAGCGCATGCAACCGGGAGACGCCGGGGTCCTCGGGTGGGCCGACGAGATCGATGTCCGGGTAGATCCCCCGGGACCGGCTCTGCCGGCCGATCGTCACCCGCTCGCCGCTGAGCGGGAAGCGGCGCTCCGGAACGAATCTGGGGTACGCGAGCAGCTCGGCATCGGCGCCGCCCTGGGCCCGGATGATGTCGAAGTACGCCCGATCGGCGCCCACCACGATCTGCCATCCTGTGTTCGTCGGGGTCGTGGATGGCGCCGGCGGGGCGGCCGGGGCTCCACCCAGCGACGCGGCGACGAAGTCGTACCCGTCCTGCTCGCAGAATCGACCGGTACGCGGCATGCCGCACTGCGGGCACGGCGTCTGCTCGGCCACCGGTTCGCCGGCTCCGGTCGGTGCGGGCGGGGCGGCGGGCGAGCCGGTAGCAGGGGCGGCGGGCGGCGGTGTGCCGTCCATCCGGGCACCGCAGACGTCGCAGTAGTCACCGGTCGCTGAGTCGTGGCCCTTGGGACACGTGGCCATGGCCGACTCTCCTTCGTTCGCTATTCACTCTTCTTCACCCGGATCGTCTTCACCGAACGCACGTCGGCGATCTCGGCGTCCACCCCGGCGACCTTCTTCTTCAACCGGACCGTGCCGGCCGGCGCGTCGACCACGTCGACGACCTTGGCCAGCAGCTTCGCGGTGTCCTCGTGGCCGGACTCGTTCGCCAGCTGGACCGCGCGGCCGAGCTTGGCGGTGGCCACCTCGACATCGCCCGCGTCGCGGGCGGCCAGTCCTTCCTGGATCGCGGCGGCCAGCTCGGCCTGCCCGGTGTAGTGGGCCACCTGAGGATTGAGCTTTGTGGACAGTGCGGTGTCGTCGGTCCACTTCGCGAGCACGAGCTGCTCGGCGAGCGGCTGGCCACCGCCGACCACGCTCACCCGGCCGACCAGGCGCTCCTCACCGACGGTGCCCGGCTCGACCTCGATGGATACGTGGTAGTCCCGGCTCTCCGCGCCCCAGGCTCCGGTCGGGTACTCGCCGATCCGCGCGCTCACCTCGGCCCGCCGCGGGGTGAGGTCCTCGACCTGCGGGAAGACCTGCTTGACGAAGCGTACGGTGGCACCGGCCGGAGTCCACAGGCGCAGCGTGACATGCGCGACCGCCTTGCCCATCGCGGCCTCGGTCATCGCCTGGAACGCGGCGGGCAGCTGCGCCGGATCCTCCAGGCCGTCCGCCGTACCGAGCAGGGTGGAGGCCACCGCGCGAAGCTCGCGGGCCACCCAGTCGGTACCCACGCCGCGGCTGTCGCAGACGAACTTTCCCTGGCAGATCTCCAGTACCCGTTGAAGTTCTTCCGGGGTTTCATGCTGGTTCTGCCCGTCGGTGAGCAGGATCGCGTGCTTCACCTCGGCGTCCTGGCCGGCGAACAGCCGGTTGGCCAGGTCCAGCCAGCGGCCGATCGCGGTGCCACCGTCCGCGCGCAGCCGGGCCACCACGGCCTTGGCCTCGGCCCGGGTCTGCGCCGAGGCGGGCACCATCCGGCGCTCGCGCGGGTAGACCATGTGCGCCTGGGCGTTGCCGCCCACCACCGCGAACGCCACCCCGTCGCGCAGTGTGTCGATCGCGGTCGCGGTGGCCTTCTTCGCCTCGGCCATCTTCGATGCCGGACTGCCCATCGAGCCGGAGCAGTCGACCATCACGACCTGGGCGGCGGTCGGTGGCCCGGCGCCGTCGCGCAGGCCGGCTCCGCTGGTCGTGACGGTGACCACCGCGTCGACCACCCGCCCGCCGTCGGGCAGGTACTCGTTCTGGTAGACGTCCGCCTGGAAGTCGGGTTGCCCGGTCATTGCGCTGACCCTTCTGGTGGTTCGTACGGCGGGAACGGCAGTACGGCGATGGCGATGTTGTCCACCCCGCCCGAATCCAGCGCGAACTGGGTCAGCGCGGCGGCGGTCGCGGTCGGCGGTTCGCCGATCGCGGCGGTGGCCTCGGCGAGCTTGTCCGGTTCGGGCAGGTAGCGGTGCAGGCCGTCGCTGCAGACCAGGACCGTGCCCGGTCCGGTGGGGGCGAACACCACAACGGTGGGCTCGGTGTCTCCGGCGTCGGCGCCCAGCCACCGGATCAGGGCCAGCGATCGCGGGTCCGCGTCGGCGGCCGGTGCGGTCGGCTGCCCGGCCTCGCCACCGCGGGCGGCCAACTGGGCGGCCAGCGAGTCGTCGGTGGTCAGGCAGCTGGACTCGGCTCCGTCCAGCCAGTACGCCCGGCTGTCGCCCACCCAGCCGACGGTGACCTCGGTGCCGGTGACGATCGCCGACACGTACGTACAGCTGGGCGGGTTGTCCGCGGGCGTGCCCAGCGCAACGACGGCCTTGGCCGCCGCCCTGGTGCCCGCCTCGGTGGCGGTCCTCGGCGAGCCGCCCCGGCCGAGCACCTCGAGCAGTGCGGGCATGCAGGCGTCGATCGCGGCGGTGGCGGCGGTGTCCGGCCGGGTCGAGCTGGACACGCCGTCGCAGACCACCGCGATGCTCGCCGCACCGAGGGTGGCGATGGCCATCGCGTCTTCGTTGCGGGCCTTGTGGTGGCCGCGGTCGGTGGCCCCGCCGAGCCCGCCCAGATCCAGTTCGGCGTGGTCCTGCCCGGCCCCGCGGCGCTGGCCGCAGTTCTCGCAGTACCCCTGCGCGCCCACGTCGGACGACCCGCAATGCGGACACGGGCCGGGTAACGCCTTGGAGGACAGCCATTGCAGCGCCGGGATGAGCCGGTGCCCGCAGGACTCGCAGAACCGGTCGCCATCCACTATGGACACTCCACAGGCGGGGCAGCTCATACCAGCGTCCTCGGTCGAACCGCGTTGGCCCGGTCGACCAGCGCTATCCGGTCGTCCGGGTCGTGCGCCACCTTGGCCAGGATCCGGTACGCCTGCTCCAGGCCGAGGCGCAGCGAGCGTTCGGTCAGCTCGTGCCCGAGCACCCGGCCACCGGCCGGACGGCCGGAGCCGGTCCACTCCAGCGCCGCCTCCAGCGTCTCGACGGTGAGCTGCGCCTGCCGGCCGACGTCCAGCCCGAGGCGGACCAGCCGGCCGGACGCGTCGACCAGGTCGGCCTCGGCCAGCGCCTGGCGATCCCCGGCCAGCCGGGCGCGCAGCGCGGCGACCTGTGCCGCGGCACGGTAACTCGAGTTGTCCGGCACCTCGTCGAGTACGGCCACGGCACCGGCCCGATCGTGCGTACCCAGGCGGAGCCGGGCCAGCCCGAACGCGGCGCTGACATACCCGCGGTCGGACCGCCAGACGCGCTCGTAGAGGCGGGCGGCAGTGTCGGCATCGCCGCTCCACTCGGCGGCCACCGCCAGGGCCAGCCGGGGCGCCGGCTCACCGGGCAGCGCGTCGTAGACCGCGTCGAACGACTCCCTCGCCGCGGCGGGCTGCCTGCCGGCCAGCGCGGCCAGCCCGCGATACCAGTCGATCCGCCAGTCGGTGGGCTCGGTGCCGGCCAGCGCATCCAGCTCGGCCGCGGCCTTGGCCAGGTCGCCGCGCTCGATGTTCGCCAGGATCAGCCGCAGGGACACCTCGACGGTACGCACCGGTGCGGTGTGCAGCGCGCGTACCAGCTCGTCGGGGTCGGTACTGCTCAGCGTCGCCAGGAAGCCGGCGCCCTCGTCCGCGGTGTCCACCTGCGGGACCGGCAGCGCGGCGGCGATCGCCGGACCGTCGAACTCCGCCGGCTGCGCCCCGTCGCCGACCGCGCCGGCCTGGGTACCGAAGGCCCGCCGCTCCGGGGTGAACCGGGTGGATGCCGCGGGCCTGGCCACCCCGTCGGCCGCGGAGAGCACCTCGCGCAGTACGCCGAGGAGTTGCTCGCGCAGTTCGCCGGCGGACTGGAACCGCTGGGCCGGATCGGGGTGGGTGGCCCGGCGCAGCAGCCGGTAGTACGACTCCTCCTGGGCCAGCAGCGGGATGTCGGCCCGGTCCGGCAGCCGTTCGGCGTACCTGCTGGAGAAGCCGGAGAAGTTGAAGCTGAGTACGGCCAGCGCCCGCCCGACCGTGTAGATGTCAGCCGGGACCGACGGGCCGACCCGGGCAACCTCGGGCGCCTGGTACCCGGGGGTGCCGTAGACCGCGCTCTGCTCGTCGTCGGCCCGGCGGACCGCGCCGAGGTCGATGAGCTTGAGCTGTTCCTCGGCGTGGATGACGTTGTCCGGCTTGAAGTCACAGAACAGCAGATCCCGGTCGTGCAGGTAGCCCAGCGCCGGCAGGATCTCCACCCCGTACGCGAGGACCTGGGCGAGCGGCAGCGCCGAGCCGGACCCGGCCTGTGCCCGGTACGCGAGCAGCATGTCGCGCAGCGAACGGCCGCCGACGTACTCCATCACGATGTAGCCGACCATGGTGCCGCTGGCCTTGTCCGGGTGCTGTACGAAGTCGTGGATCTTCACGATGTTCGGGTGGTCCACCTCGACCAGGAACCGGCGCTCGGTCACCGCCGCCGCCATCGCGTCGGCATCGCCGGTGTTGATCAGTCCTTTGAGGACAACCCAGCGGTCGAGCACCGAGTCGCTGACATTGCGATCCCGGGCCAGGTAGATCCAGCCAAGGCCGCCGAAGGCCAGGCAGCCGAGAATCTCGTACCGGTTGTTCACCAGATCGCCGGCGCCGAGCCGGGGATGGAACGAGAACCGCGCGCCGCAGTTGGCACAGAAGCCTTCGACGAGCCCGGGCTTGCCGTCCCGGCTGCGGCCGACCGGCTTGTCACACTGGCCGCAGTACCGCCGCGACTCGGATACCTGCGGATCGGCCATCACCGCGGTGGCCGGATCCCGCAACGGGACCCGGGGCATGTCGATGAGACCGGCGCCCAGCCCGCCCCGGGTCGAACCGCGCCGGCCGGTAGAGCCGGACGCCGACCGCGTCTGTCCGGTGTGGACGGTGTGGGCAGCCGTCGCACCAGCGGTCGCGGTCGCGGTCGCCGGCGTGGTACCCGGTGGCGCCTTGCGCCCGCACTCGTCGCAGTACCCCTCCGGCCCGTACGTACCGGTGCAGCCCGCCCGTACACACGCGGTCATGTCGGCTCCCTCAGGCCCGGTGTTGTCCCTGCCCGCTCCGCCAACCGCCGCTGGTAGCGCAGCACCGCGCGGGTCGCCGCCGGCAGGTCGCACGGGCTCGTGTACAGCAGCTCCTGCGCCTGCCGGTGCAGGTCGGACAGCTCAGTGTCCTCGGTGAACCCGGACCGGGCCGCCTTCGCGCGGTAGGCGTCCAGCCGGCCGCGAAGCTCGGTGCGGCGGGCGAGCAGCCCGTCGGCCGCCGCCCGCAACGCGTCGGCACGCTGCTGCCCCGCGGCCACGTCGCGCTGCACGGCGGCCAGCTCGTCGGCGAGCTGCGCCCACCGGCCTGCCGCGGCGAGCGGCTCGAGGCCGGCCACCCGGCCGCGCAGCGCGCCGGCGATCGATGGTGCCGCGGGCAGGCCTGGTTCGGCAATCTTCGCCAGCGCCGTGGCGTAGGACCGGCCCGCGTCGTCCTCGGCCTTGGCGACCAGGCTCACCGCCGCGTCCAGTTCCGCAATCCCTTGCGGGTACGCGGTACGCACCCGCGCCAGCTCGGCCAGCCGATCCCGGGTGGTGGTCAGCTCGGTGCCGATCCGGTCCAGCGCACCAGTGTCCATTGTGGACAACGGGTCGGCGAGCGCGGCGTCGGTGGCCTCGGTCAGCCTCGCCCGGAGCCGGTCGAGATCCTTGCCGAGCGGGCCGGCCCCGGCACCCAGCGACTCGGCCGACGCCTGCGCGGCGGCCAGCGCCTCGGCCGTCGGGGCCAGCCGGTTGGCCAGCGCGGCGCAGGCGGCGTCGACCTGGTCCAGTGCCGCGACCACCTCGCCGTTGGCCGATTCCAGCCGGCGGGCGAGCTCGGCCACGGTGAGCGTCTCGGCCGGCGGGCCGGTGGCGGTCTCGTCCAGCGGTACGCCGCTGGCGGCCAGCCGGATCGAGCGCTCGCGGAGCAGCCCGGTCAACTCGGTCAGCTCGTCCGGTCCCGGCCGGGACCGCTCCACCCGGATGGTCTGCGCCCGCTCGAGCCGATCCTTCACCGTGTTGAACTGCGCCCACAAAGTATCCGTGCGGGCCTGTACGTCGCGGCCGACCTGGGCGGTGCGGCCGGTCACCGTACCGCGCCGGAGGAACGCCAGGCCGGCGTGGCTGTCCAGGGCGAACATCCCCGCGGCGATCCGGTCGTACCCGGCGACCAGCGCGACGAGCGCCAGGTCGACCTCGTCCCGGGTCATCGGCGGCCGGTTCATCGCGGCTAGTCCCGGTACCGGGCCGGCGGCGGGTTCGGCGTGGCACCGAGCCCGGACAGCCACTTGCGGTAGATCTGTTGCCAGCCCCCGTCGTCGCGTAGCTGCTGGAGTACCGCGTTGACGAAGCGGACCAGGTCGGTCGCGTCCTTCGCCATCGCCACCCCGTACGGCTCGCTGGTGATCTTGTCGCCGACCACCTTGGTGTTCAGATCCTGCGCGGCCAGGCCGGCCAGGATCGTGTCATCCGTGGAAATCGCGGTCACCTGCCCCTGCTGAAGCATGACCAGGCAGTCGGTCCAGTCGGTGACCGCGACCGGCAGCGGGTGGGACGGGGCCGCGGCGACGGTACGGATGGACGTACTGCCGTCGGTGGCGCAGACCTTCTTGCCGCCGAGATCGGCGATCCCGGCCACGCTGGAGTCCCGGGTGACCAGTACGCGCTGGCCGGCGGTGAAGTACTCGGTGGAGAACGCGACCTGCTCCAGCCGCTCGCACGTCATCGTCATGGTACGGACGACGATGTCCACGTCGCCGTTCTGGATCGCCGGGATCCGCTCCGCGGAGCTGATCGCCTTGAACTGGATCCGATCCGGGTCGCCGAACAGCGCCCGGGCGACCTCGTGCGCGATGTCGATGTCGAAGCCGCTCAGCGTACCGGTCAACGGGTCGCGGAAGCCGAACAGGTAGGTGTTCTGGTCGACCCCGACGATCAACCGTCCACGTTGGACAATCCGGCCCATGGTCGAGCCGGCCGGCATCTGCCCGGGCGCCGGCCGGGAACCCTGCGGGCGCAGGCTCGCCCGGGGATCGCAGGAGGCCGGCGGGGCCGCCGACGTACTCGGCACCGCATACGGGTCCTTCGCTCCGACCGGTCTCGGCACCACCGGCGACGCGTCGGCCCGCCGGGGGACCGGCTGCGCCGCCCCGCCACACGCCCCGAGCACGGTGATGGCGGCGATCAGCGTGGCGACGAGTGCGATCCGCTTGCGTGTCATCGGTACTCCGCGATCCGTTGCTGCATTCCGCCGGCCACGCCGATGGCGAGCAGGGCGGTGAGCAGGGCGATGGCTACCGCGACACCGGACAGCGCACCGGAGGCGGCGGACACCTGACGGTTGAACCGGTCGGTGTTGTGCGCGATCGCCGCGGCCAGGTCATCGTCGAGCTTGATAAACACGCTACCCGCACTGGTCGGGTCGGAGCCGATCGCCGCGGCCACCGCCTCGCTGTACCTGCCGTCGTTGTCCAGTGTGCGGATGTTCTTGTGTACGGCCTGCCAGGCCCGGGCGTTGGCGATCGCCGAGTCGAGCCGGTTCCGGGTGGCGTTGTCGGTGGCGTGGGTACGGGCCTGACCCAGCAGGCCGCCCGCGCCGTCCGCGCCGATCAGCTGCTCCAGCACCGTGACGTAGTCCTGCTCGAACCCGCCGCCGGTGCCCCGGGCGACCAGGGTCAGCGCCTCGTCGCTGCGCCCCTGCAGGGCAGCGATGCGGGCCTCGGCGAGCACGTTGACCTGCGCCGAGCCGTCCCGCCGGCTCTGCGTCAGGTGACTGCCGGCCCGGCTGGAGGCGACCCCGAGCCAGACCAGCGAGACCAGGGTGGCCGCGGCCGCGGCGAGCAGGCCAACGTTGAACACCCGGTTGGTCCGCCGGCTCAGGTAGCGCAGCGCGTACCCGAGCGCGGCCAGGGTCAGCACCAGCAGCGGTACGGCCAGCCACGGGTACCCGCCCGCGGCGCCGCGGGCCGCGTCCAACCGGGCCTGAACCGCGCGGAACAACGCCTTCGCCGCCGGCAGCAGGGTGCCGCGCATCATCCCGGAAGCCTCGCGTAGGTACGCCGCGCCGAGCGGTACCCGCTGCCGGCTGTAGGTCCGCGCGGTCTCCACGAGCCCGGTGTAGACCGGTAGGGCCGAGGTGATGTCGGCGATGGCCTTGGCACCGGGGCCGTCGCTGATCCCGCCGCCCGCGGCGACCGCGAGCGCGTCGGTCGCACCGGCGATATCCGCCTGGTACCGGTCACGCAGCGCGGCCGGCTCCAGGCCGCTGGACAGGAATGCGCTGGCCGCGGTGGCATCCGCGTCGGACAGCGAGCGGTAGAGGTTCTGCGCGGCGACCGCGAGCGCGCCGCTGTGCGCCGTCGCGCCGTCGATCTCGCCGGCCCGGTCGCGTACTCCGAGCACACCCGCCACTCCCGCACCGAGACCGAGCGCGAGCAACACCGCCATCAGCGCGGTCAGCCGGCCCGGCGTACGGCGCAACCGGACCGCCGCGCGATGCCGCAACGGAACCCGGCGTGGCCGCTCCGCAAGCGGCCCGGTGGCGGGCCCAACGGGTCGTGCGACCGGCGCTTGCGGGCGCGAAGTAACGGTCACCGGAACCCCATCTGCCGTTCGTTCATCGTGTCCACCGGCCTCCCCGCCGTCGTGCACCGCAGACGCCAAGGTAGCCGATCACCTCAAGGGGCCGCCTCCCCCGCGGGGCCATCCAGGAGCAGGCGATCGCGGCGCAGCCCGAGCCGGTACCCGACCTCGGCGTGCCCGTCCGACGCGCGCCGGGCGGCCCGGCGCGCGGCCTCCCGGTCGCCACGGGCCACCGCAACGGCGGCCAGGGCGGCCTGAGCGTCCGCCTGCAGCATCCGGTACTCACCCGTCTCCGCCAGGCTGAGGGCCTGACCGGCCAGGTCGTGCGCCGGCTCGGTCCGGCCCCGGGCCAGGTCGATCATGGCTAGGGTGATCAGCGCCTCAACCTCGGTGTGCCGGCTGCCCGCTGCGCGGGCCAGGTCCAGCGCGCGGGTACCGCTGCGGCCGGCCGCCTCCAGGTTGCCCAGGCGCAGTTGAATGGTCGCGTAGTCGTTGTGTATCACCGCCTCCAGCGCGCGGTCGCCGGCCTGATCGGCAAGTGCCCGGGCCTGAGTGTGGCGGGCCAGCGCGGTGTCGTAGTCCGCGGCGTCGATGGCCAGCTTGCACAGGTTGCACAGCGCCATGGCCTGCCCGTAATGGTCGCCGATCTGCTGGTACAGCTGGTACGCCCGATTCAGCTGCTCCTCGGCGAGCGGGTACTCGCCGAGGTAGACGTTGTTCACCGCGGCATTCGCGTTGGCCAGCGCGAGGCCGCCCGGGTTATCCACCTGGTAGAGGTTCAGCGCCGCGTGCGCGTCGCGCAGTGAGCCGCGCAGGTCGCCCAGGTGGTGCCGCAGGCCGCTCATGTTGCACAGCACCATGGCCCGGCCGGCAGTGCTGCCGACCAGATCGTTGACGGCGTACGCCCGGGTGAAGGTCTCCAGCGCGGCACGGCTCTCGCCCAGCTCCGCGTGGCAGACGCCGAGGCTGGTCAGGGCCGAGGCTTCGGCGCGCTGCCAGCCGATCTCGCGGGCGATCGCCACCGCCGCGTCGCCGTGCCGGATCGACGTGGTGAAGTCGGACAGCCCGCGGTACGCCAGGGCCAGGCTCAGCCGCATCGCCACCTGGCCCGGCCGGTCCCCGGCCGCGGTGGCCGCGGCGAGGCCCACCTCGGCGGTGGTGATCCAGTCGCCGGAGTGCCGGTGGATCCAGAAGTACCCGCGCAGCCCGTCGGCGAGCAACCAGCTGACCGGGCCGGTACCGGCGCCGGTAATCAGCGCGACCATGTTCCGCCGTTCGGCGTCCAGCCAGCGCAGCGCGTGCTCGGCATCGGCGAACCCGGTCCCGCCCGCGGGCTCCGCCGGGATCCGGACCGTGGTGGGGTAGAGCAGCTGCGCCGCGGCATCCACAGTGGACAGATAGAACCGCCCGAGCCGGTCGATCGCGGCCTGCCGGGCGGCGGGGGAGTCCACCGTCCCGGTCAGCTCGCGGGCGTACTGGCGCAACAGGTCGTGTACCAGGTAGCGGCCTGGACCGTGCTCATGGCCGGACTGCGGATTGAGCAGGTGGGCGGTGGCGAGCTGGCGCAGCAGCGCGGCACAGCCCGGGGGAGTACCGGCAACCAGCGCGGCCGCGACCTCGGCGGTGATTTCGGGTACCGGCACCAGGCCGAGGTGGCGGAACAGAACCTGCTCCTGCGCGCTGAGCAACCGGTAGGACAGGCCGAACGCGGCGTGCACCGAGGCATCCGGGTCGCCGGGTATGTCCAATGCGGACAGTCCGCGCTCGGTACGCAGCGCGGCCAGGTAGCGCGCGACGCTCGACCCGTAGTGTTCGGCGACGTTCGCCGCGGCGATGCGCAGCGCCAGCGGCAGGTGGCCGCACGCCTCGGCCAGCTCGGCGAGGTCCACTGTGGACGCCGCGCTGTCGGCCTGCCGGAGCACGCCGGCGAGCAGCGTGATCGACTCCTGCGGGGCAAGTACGTCCAGGGTCAGCCGGTGGGCACCGTCCCGGGCGACCAGCCCGGTCAGCCGGTCCCGGCTGGTCACCAGCACCAGGCAACCCGCGCCGGCCGGCAGCAGCGGCCGGACCTGCTGGGCGTTGCGGGCGTTGTCCAGCACGACCAGGACCCGCCGGTCGGCGAGCAGCGTCCGGTACATGCGTACCGCACCATCGAGGTCGACCGGGATCTGCTCAGCGGCGACGCCGAGCCCGCCGAGCAACTGAGCCAGCGCATCCAGCGGGCGGGTCGGCGGGCCGGCCGCGAACCCGTGCAGATCCAGGTAGAGCTGGCCGTCCGGGAACGCCGCGGAGGCCCGGTGCGCCCACTGCACGGCCAGCGCGGTCTTGCCCACCCCGCCCATCCCGGACAGCGCCGAGATCACCACGGCGCCCGGCCGCCGCGCCGCGACCAGCAGCCCGTCCAGCGCGGCCAGCTGTTCGCCGCGGCCGACGAACGCGTTCAGGTCGGCCGGCAGGTGCCGGGGTACCACCGGCCGGATCCGCCACTGCGCCGGCGGCCGCTCGCCGCGCAGGATGGCCAGCTCCAGCGCCTGTAGCTCGGGTCCGGGCTCCAGGCCGAGCTCGGCCGCGGCCAGCCGGCGCCCCTCCCGGAAGGTGGCCAGCGCGTCGCCGCGCCGCCCGTCCTGATACTGGGCGAGCATCAGCCGGCCCCGAAGCCCCTCGTGCAACGGGTTCTGCCCGAGCAGCTCGGTCAGCTCGCCGACCAGCCCGTCCCGCGGCCCGAGCTCCAGATCAAGATCCACCCTTAGCTGTACGGCGGACAGCCGGCGCTCCTCCAGCCGGTGCGCGTACTGGGCCACGTACGGTGCATCCACATTGGACAGTGCTGGTCCGCGCCACAGCGCCAGGGCGGTTCCCGCCTCGTGCCGCGCGTCCGGCAGGTCGCCGGCGGCGACGTGTACCTCCGCCGCGGCGACGTGCCGCTCGAACGCCGTGGTGTCGAACGCCTCCGGCGGGATCCGGGCAACGTACCCGCCGTCGGCCGTCTCGATGCTGTGCCGCGGCGCACCGAGCGCCGCCAGCCGGTGGCGCAGCCTGGACACGTACACCTGGATCTCGTTGCGGACCGAGGCCGGCGGCGTCTCCCAGAGCCCGTCGATGATCCGGTCGATCGAGAGCACCTCGCCCGCGTGCAGCGCCAGCAGGGCGAACAGCGCGCGCTCCCGGGCACCGCGCAGCGGTACCGGGCACGCGCCGACGCGGACTTCGAACGGACCCAGGAGCAGGACGTCCACCCGACCTCCCGATACCGGCGGTGGGTACGGACCCGGCCAGTATCGATCTCTCACCGGACGCTCGGCAACCCCTGGGGCGTTCAGAACCGGTTAGCCGTGGCCGGGTCAGACCGGCACGGTGAGCGTCACGGTGAGGCCGCCGGTGACGGTGCCGGTGACCGTGGCCATCTGGGTGTCGTAGCCGTCGCCGAAGACGTTGTCGGTCTGCAGCGTCACCCGCGACAGGTTGGCAACGCTCTGGCTGTAGCCGTCGGCGGCGTACACCTTGTCACAGGCATCCTGGGGCAGGGCCAGCTGGGAGGTACGCAGCTTGGCTCCGGCCGAGGTGGCCGCGGCGAGGTTGGGGTAGACCTCGAAGTGCATGTGCGGCCAGCGCCCGGAGTAGCAGGCCGGGAAGATGGTCTGGAAGGTGACCAGCCCGTTGGCCTCGCTCTGCTGCACGCCGCGCAGGTAGTTCTCGTTCTCGATGTCCGCGGAGTACATCGAGTACTCGCCATCCCGGTTGCAGTGCCACAGGTAGACCGCGGCACCGGCCAGCGCGGCGCAGCCCTTCGAGCTGTCCTGCACGGTCAGCCGGACGGTGGTGGGTACACCCTGTGCGGTGCCGGACGCGGTGCCGAAGCTGGTGCGGATGTCGCTGCGCACGATGCCGCTCTGGGTGAGCACGTTCGGCCCGTTGGAGCCGTCGCCCGGGTACGGGCCCGCGGTCTCCTGCGGGATCTCCTCGCAGGCCGCGCTCGCTCCGGCCGCGCTCGCTCCGGCCGCGCTCGCTCCGGCCGCCGCCGAGGTGGCCGACGATGCCGCGGGCGCCACGGAGGCGGGGGCGTTGATTGCGGCGTTGGTGCCGCTGCCGCAGCCGGTCAGCGCGGCCAGGCCGGCGCCGGCCAGCAGGCCGAGGACCATCCGCCGGTCCACCAGGGTGGCGAGGTCGGCGACCAGGCCGAGGTCGTGGTCCGCGGGCTCGTCGTGGTGATCGTGGGGCATGCCAGTTTCCTGTCGGTCTGAGGTAGTTGTCGTGATCATCCTGGCAGAAAATAAGATCTAGTCGGGGCATCCGCCGCATATCATGCGCGTGTCATGGGTACCCTCGACGAGCTTGTCACCGCCCTGCCCGAGCTGATGCTGCGCGACCAGCGCCGGCTGCGGCGGCGCATCGAGGCGGCCCGCAAGACCCGCGACGTGGCTGGTGGGGACGCGACGGTGGCGGACCTCGCCGCCGAGGTCGAAGCGGCCCGGGTACGGGTGGCGCGGCGCGCCGCCGGGGTACCGAAGCTCAGCTACCCCGAGGCGCTGCCGATCAGCCAGCGGCGGGACGAGATCCTCGCGGCGATCCGGGACCACCAGGTGGTGATCGTCGCGGGGGAGACCGGCTCCGGCAAGACCACCCAGATTCCCAAGATCTGCCTCGAGCTGGGCCGGGGCGTGCGCGGGCTGATCGGGCACACCCAGCCGCGCCGGTTGGCCGCCCGTACGGTGGCCGAGCGGATCGCCGAAGAACTCGGTACGCCGCTGGGTGCGGCGGTCGGCTACCAGGTCCGGTTCACCGGTCAGGTCGGCGACGACACGCTGGTCAAGCTGATGACCGATGGCATCCTGCTGGCCGAGACGCAGCGGGACCGCCAGCTCCTGCGGTACGACACGCTGATCGTCGACGAGGCGCACGAGCGCAGCCTCAACGTCGACTTCCTGCTCGGCTACCTGAAGCAACTGTTGCCACGCCGGCCGGACCTGAAGGTGGTCATCACCTCCGCGACGATCGATCCCGAGCGGTTCTCCCGGCACTTCGGCGGCGCGCCGGTGGTCGAGGTATCGGGCCGGGTGTACCCGGTCGAGGTGCGCTACCGGCCGATCGAGCCCGAGGACAAGGATCGCGACCAGACCCAGGCGATCTGCGACGCGGTGGTCGAGCTTGATGCCCGGGCGCCGGGCGACATCCTGGTGTTTCTCAGCGGCGAGCGGGAGATCCGGGACACCGCCGACGCGCTGCGCCGGATGAGCCTTCGCCACACCGAGGTGCTGCCGCTCTACGCCCGGCTGTCCGTGGCCGAGCAGCACCGGGTCTTCGCCGCCCATCCGGGCCGGCGGATCGTGCTGGCCACCAACGTCGCGGAGACGTCGTTGACCGTACCCGGGATCAGGTACGTCATCGACCCGGGAACGGCGCGCATCTCCCGGTACAGCCAGCGGCTCAAGGTCCAGCGGTTACCGATCGAGGCGGTCTCCCAGGCGTCGGCGAACCAGCGCAAGGGGCGCTGCGGGCGTACCTCCGACGGTATCTGCATCCGGCTCTACGACGAGGCGGACTTCGTTGCCCGCCCCGAGTTCACCGAGCCGGAGATCCTGCGTACCAACCTCGCCTCGGTCATCCTGCAGATGGTCGCGCTGGATCTGGGCGACATCGCGGCGTTCCCGTTCATCGACCCACCGGACCGGCGCAACATCGCCGACGGCATCCAGCTGTTGCAAGAGCTCGGCGCGCTGGACGCGGCGGGGAAGTTGACCCCGATCGGGCGAAAGCTGGCCGGGCTGCCCATCGATCCGCGGCTGGGTCGGATGATCCTCGCGGCGCAGCGTACCGGATGCGTACCCGAGGTGCTGGTCATCGCGGCCGCACTGTCCATACAGGACCCGCGGGAACGCCCGCTGGACCAGCAGCCTGCGGCGGACGCCAAGCACGCCAGGTTCACCGACAAGGACTCCGACTTCGCCGGCCTGCTCAACCTCTGGAACCACCTCAGGGAGCAGCAGCGGGCGCTCTCGTCCAGCCAGTTCCGGCGGTTGTGCCGCACCGACTTTCTCAACTACCTACGGGTACGGGAGTGGCAGGATCTCGTCAGCCAGCTGCGGCAACTGGTCGGTGGCCCAGCGAGCGGCACGCCGGCCGAGTCCGAGGCCGTGCACCGCGCGCTGCTGGCCGGCCTGCTCTCGCACATCGGGCTGTACGAACCCGAGAAGCGGGAGTACGCCGGCGCGCGCAACGCGAGGTTCGCCATCTTCCCGGGCTCGGCGCTGTTCAAGAAACAACCGCGCTGGGTGATGGCGGCCGAGTTGGTGGAGACATCCCGGCTATGGGCGCGGATCGTCGCCCGGATCGAGCCGGAGTGGGCCGAGGAGCTGGCCGAGCATCTGGTGAAACGGTCGTACAGCGAGCCGCACTGGGAGAAGAAGCAGGGCGCGGTACTGGCGTACGAGAAGGTGACCCTCTATGGCCTGCCGATCGTGGTGCAGCGCAAGGTGAACTACGGGCGGATCGACCCGCGGCTGTCCCGCGAGCTGTTCATCCGGCATGCTCTGGTGGCCGGCGACTGGGACACCCACCACGAGTTCTTCCACGCCAACCGGGCGCTGCTGGACGAGGTGGAGGAGCTGGAGCACCGGGTCCGCCGGCGGGACATCCTGGTCGACGACGAGACGCTGGTGGACTTCTACGATCGCCGCGTCGGTGCCGATGTGGTCTCCGCACGGCATTTCGACAGCTGGTGGAAGAGGGTCCGGCGGACCGACCCGGAGCTGCTGAACTTCGAGAAGTCCATGCTCATCAACGACGCGGCGAGCGCGGTCAGCGCGGTGGACTACCCGGACTCGTGGACCCAGGGTGCCCTGTCGTTGCCGCTGACCTACCAGTTCGAGCCGGGTACGGGGGCCGACGGCGTCACCGTCCACATTCCACTGGAGCTGCTCGGCATGGTGGCCGAGGCCGGCTTCGACTGGCAGGTGCCGGGCCTGCGGACCGAGCTGGCCACCGCGCTGGTCCGGGGACTGCCGAAACCGTTGCGCCGCAACTTCGTCCCGGTGCCCGACCACGTCACCGCGGCGCTGGGCGCGCTCACCCCGAGCGACCGCGAACTGTCTCTTGTGGACGCTCTGGCGCGCCGGCTGCGTGAGCTGACCGGGGTTCACGTACCGCGCGACGCCTGGTCCGCGCAGGCGGTTCCCGAGCACCTGCGGATCACCTTCCGGGTGGAGGACGAAACCGGCGGCACGCTCGCCGAGGGCAAGGATCTGGCTGAGTTGAAGACCCGGCTACGGCCGCGGGTGCAGGAGACCATCACCGCGGCCGCCCCGGGCGTCGCGCGGGAGGGCCTGCGCACCTGGAGCATCGGCGTACTCCCGCAGACGCTCGGGCAGCCCCGGGCGGGCCACCCGGTGACCGTCTACCCGGCGCTGGTCGACACCGGCGACAGCGTCGCGGTGCGGATTCTGTCCACCGAAACCGAGCAGCGGCAGGCGATGTGGGCGGGTACCCGCCGGCTGCTGCTGCTCAACCTGCCGGCGCCGGCGCGGATCGTGGCCGGCCGGCTGAGCGCCCAAGCCACCCTCGCGCTCAGCCGCAACCCGCATCGCAGCGCCGTCGACCTGCTCGACGACTGCGCCGGCTGTGCCGTGGACAAGCTGATGGCCGGGTACGGCGGTCCGCCGTGGGACGAGTCCGGCTTCGCCCGGCTCCGCGAGCAGGTACGGACCGAGTTTGTCGATACGGTGCTGGACACTCTCGCTACGGTGCAGCCGATCCTGGCGGCGGCGTACGACGTCCAGCAGCGCCTCGACGAGCTGGACGGCGCGGCGTTCGCCGAGTCCGTCGCCGACGTACGGGCCCAGCTGGCCGGGTTGGTGTACCGCGGGTTCATCACCGGCACCGGCTGGCGCCGGCTACCCGATCTGGTCCGGTACCTGCGCGCGATCGTACGGCGGCTGGAGAAGCTGCCGGCGAACCCGCAGCGGGACCGGCAGCAGACCCAGCGGGTACACGAGGTCGAGGAGTCGTACCGCGAACTGCGGGCCGAACTGCCGGCGGAGCGTAGCGCCGGCGCCGACCTGTACGAGATCCGCTGGATGATCGAGGAGCTGCGGGTCAACTACTTTGCCCAGGCGCTCGGCACCGCGTACCCGGTCTCCGAGGAGCGCATCTTCCGGGCGATGGACCGGGTGGCCGCCTGAGCCGCGCGTTACACCACGGTGAACATGACGTAGGCGGCGAACGCGGAGCCGGCCAAAGCTCCGCCGTAGCAGACCGTGGCGACCGCCGGGCCGTACCGGTGCAGTTGCAGGCCGTCCTGGAGGGTGAACCGGAGCCGGTGCGCGGCGTGCACGAGCGACAACGCGGCCAGTCCGGTCAGTCCCAGCCGGGTCAGCGGGTTGCGGACCAACGCCAGCAGGTCCGCGTGATCCGGCGCCGACACCCAGCCGAGCGGGATCGCCACGCCGAACAGGACGAGCAGCACCGGCAGCGCCAGCGCGGCGACCACACCGCCGCCGCTGAACAGCAGCCACACGAACGGCTCCACGGGACGCTTCGGCTGTGCCATCACCTCACCACCAGCCAGGCCAGGACCGCGGAGACCACTATCCACTGTAGATAGATGGAGGCAATCATCAGCGGCGCGGGTACCCGGCGCTGGCGCAGCCGGAGCACCATCGCCTGCGGGGTCAGGTGGATGAACGTCACCGCGTGGTACGCCACGAAGGCCAGCGCGACAACGTTCAGTACGATCAACCACGGACTCGCGGACCAGTCCAGGAACTTCTGGTACTCCGCCGCACCGCGGCCGACCGCGCGTACCAGAAGCAACAGGTAGAGCACGATCCACGCGACGAACACGCTGCTGATTTCGCGCGCGACAAACGCGGTGTAGGTCCGCCGGTCCAGCCACCAGAACAGCCGTACCTTCGGCTTGTACAGCCGGGCGACGTTGTGTTCGCTCACGTCGCCTCCTCGCCTGCGGCTCGGACGCGCCGCTCGCGCAAGCTGCTGAGCCTGATGGTTCGCTCGCTACGCTCGCTCACTGTTTGCCCCACGGCATCAGCAGGGACTTGACCGCGGCCATCGCGGCGGTCAGCTTGTAGCGCTGGATCGCGCCGGCCGGATCGACACCCTTCGGGCACGCCCGCGAGCACTCCCCGACGAACGTGCAGTCCCAGATACCCTCGTGCGACGAGAGTACGGTCAGCCGCTGGTGCTCGCCCTCGTCGCGGGAGTCGAGGTTGTAGCGCTGCGCCAGCGCGATCGCCGCCGGCCCGATGAACTTGTTGTCCAAGCCGTACACCGGACAGGCCGAGTAGCACAGCATGCAGTTGATACACATGCTGAACTGCTGGTACTCCTCGAGCTCGGCCGGCGTCTGCAGGTACTCGCCGTCCTCGACCGGCTTCTCCTCGTCCCGGATGATCCACGGCTTGACCGCGCCGAGCTTGCGCATGAAGTCGGTCATCTCGACGACAAGGTCGCGGATGATCGGGAAGTTGGCCAGCGGCTCGATCCGGATCGGCCCGGGCGCGTAGTCGGTCAGGAAGGTGGCGCAGGTCAGCTTCGGCTCGCCGTTGATGTTCGCGCCGCAGCTGCCGCAGATCCCCATCCGGCAGGACCAGCGGTACGACAATGTGCCGTCCAGCTCGTCCTTGACGAAGTTGAGCCCGTCGAGCACCGCCCAGTCCTTGCGCAGCGGCACCGCGTACTCGTCGAAGGTCGGCTTCTCCTCCTGCTCCGGCCGGTAGCGCGCTACCTGCAGGGTTATCTCGTCGGCCATCCTCACCTCCCGTAGACCCGTTCACCCGGTGGCCATCGGGTGATGGTGACCGGCCAGTGCTCGACCCGCGGCGATCCGTCGGTGTCGCGGTACACGATGGAATGAGCCAGGAAGCGCTCGTCGTCGCGGGCGGGAAAGTCGG
>DASRRF010000674.1:0-1854 GCA_035695905.1 Micromonosporaceae bacterium
CAAAGGACGATCCGGCCGCGCTGGACATCGCGCGCCAGCTCGCCGCGCTGCTCGGCCGCCAGGGCCGGGTCTCCCCGGCCGACGTCGCGGACGGCCTCGACCTGGCCGCGCTACTACCGGCCCAGTCCAACCTGGCGTACGACGTGAAGCCGCTGGTGCAGGCGCTGCTGGACCAGCCCGGGGTCGAGTTGCACAGCAAGTGGGCGCCGAACGTCGTCACCACGCTGGGCCGGTTCGCCGGGCGTACGGTCGGTGTCATCGCGAACAACCCGCTACGCCTCGGCGGCTGCCTGGACGCGGCGTCGGCGGAGAAGGCGGCCCGCTTCGTGCGGATGTGCGACTCGCTCGGGGTACCGCTGGTCGTGCTCGTGGACGTACCCGGCTACCTGCCCGGGGTGGGCCAGGAGTGGGAGGGCGTGGTCCGGCGCGGCGCCAAGTTGCTGCACGCGTTCGCCGAGGCGGTGGTGCCCCGGGTGACGCTGGTGACCCGCAAGGCGTACGGCGGCGCGTACATCGCGATGAACTCCCGCTCGCTCGGCGCCACCGCGGTCTACGCGTGGCCGAGCGCCGAGGTGGCGGTGATGGGCGCGAGCGCGGCGGTGAACATCCTGCACCGCAAGAAGATCGCGGCGACCCCGCCGGACCAGCGGGACGCGATCCGCGCGCAGCTCATCGAGGAGCAGACCCGTACCGCCGGCGGGGTGAACCGGGCGCTGGAAATCGGTGTCGTGGACGACGTCATCAAGCCGACCGAGACCCGGCGGCGGATCGCCGAGGCACTGGCGAATGCGCCGGCCGCCCGGGGAGCACACGGCAACATCCCGCTCTAGCTTCCAAGATCCGGACTCGGTGCGTCAGCCGACCCGGGTGAGGTAGCTGACCGGCGCGCCGTCTCCGGCGTACCGGAACGGCTCCAGCTCGTCGTCCCAGGCCGTACCGAGTGCCTTGTCCAGCGCGTGAGCCAGGCCCTCCGCGCCCTGTACGGAGGAGATCAGGGTACGCAGCCGGTCCTCGCCGACCAGGATGTCGCCGTTCGCGCTCATGTTCGCCCGGAACAGACCGCGCCCGGGTACGTGCATGAACCGCTCGCCGTCCACCCCGGGACTGGGTTCCTCGGTCACCTCGAACCGGGTCATCGGCCACTGGCGCAGTGCGCCGGCCAGATCGGCACCGGTGCCCGGCCGGCCATGCCACGTACATTCGGCCCGGCGGGCCAGAGGCTCCGCGGGCTGGTTGGTCCACTCGAGATCCACCGGCGCCCCGAGGACGCGCGCGATCGCCCACTCGACGTGTGCGCACACGGCGAGCGGGGTCGAGTGGACATATACGACGCCACGCGTTGGCACGTTAACCTCCCGGAACCCGAGGTACGTCTTCCCCTACGACCTCGATCACCAGGTGGCCGGTACCTATGATGACGGTTGAGGCGTATGGTGCGCCAGAGAATCGGGAAAATCTGGCCGTTCTACCGGTGTACGCACCCGCTCTTTCGGGGTTTGGGCGCGAGCACCGGGCGGGGGTCGGTGCCCGCCGGCGCGGACCGGACGGTCGGGTACGCTTGTCTTCCCGAGTAGGTCTACCCCCATTTGTGGATTTAAGGAGTCACGCCCGTGGCTAGCAACACCTCCAAGACCGCGCGCGCCTCAGTCCGCGCCGGGCAGGCCACCGCCGGCGGCGCGCTGAGCGTGCTGGGTGAGTACAAGTACGTCATCCCGCTGAACAACGGCAAGCATGCGTACGTGCGGAACCTCACCAACGGCCAGACCGTGCACGTACGGACCGACTCCGACCGGTTCGTCGACGAGATCCGGGCGCTCACCGCGGCCGGCCACGGCGTCAAGATCCGTGCCGAGC